>DATILK010000181.1:0-10729 GCA_035476555.1 Chthoniobacterales bacterium
AGTGCGGCGAGCGCGACGTTCATGTCGCTCGGATTTGTCGCGATGCACTGGTCGCTTTGGCCGAGGATCGCGTGGATACGATTGTAACCGTTGAGCGCGCCGCAACCGCTTCCCGGATTCCGCTTGTTGCACTGCGGAAACGCCGGGTCATAAAAATAATAACAGCGGGTTCGCTGCATCAGGTTGCCGCCGACGGTCGCCATGTTGCGCAATTGCGGGCTGGCCCCGGCGAGAAGCGCTTCGCTTAAAACCGGATACCGCTGCTTGATCAGCGCGTGCTCGGCGACGTCCGAATTCCTCGCGAGCGCACCGATCCGCAGTCCTTTGCCGTCCGGCAATTCCTCGATCTGCGCCATCGGCAGCCGCGTGATGTCGACCAATTGCGCCGGCGTTTCGACGCCCATCTTCATCAAGTCGATCAGGTTCGTGCCGCCACCGAGAAATTTCGTACGCGGTTTCGCCGCCACCGCGCTCACTGCGCCGGCAGCATCATTCGCTCGCGAGTAGGCAAACGGGTTCATACAAATGACGCAGACATTTTTTCGGCCACAGATGAACACGGATTGACACGGATGGAGCATTTCTTAAATCCGTGTTTCATCCGTGTTAATCCGTGGCGCGTCATTCTTGTCATGTCGTTTTGCCCTGCGCTTCTTTCACTGCGGCCACGATGTTCGGATAAGCGCCGCAACGACAAAGGTTGCCGCTCATCCATTCGCGAATGTCGCTATCGGATTTCGCGTGACCTTCATTAATGCACGCGACCGCCGAACAAATTTGGCCGGGCGTGCAGTAACCGCATTGAAATCCGTCGTGCTCCAGGAACGCCGCCTGCACCGGATGCAACTGATCGCCATTCGCCAGCCCTTCGATCGTCGTGATCTCGTCGCCCTCATGGACGAGCGCCAGGCTCAGGCACGAATTAATCCGGCGACCGTTCACCAACACCGTGCAAGCGCCGCATTGGCCGTGATCGCATCCCTTTTTCGATCCGGTCAGATGCAGATGTTCGCGGAGCGCGTCGAGCAACGTCGTGCGCGGATCAATTTCGAGCGCCTGCTCCTTGCCATTGATCTTGAGCGTGATTTTTGCGGGCGTTACCGCTGTCCCTGACGCAGTTGCCGGGCTCTCCGCGGCTGCAGCCGATCCCAATCCCATCAATGACGGTCCAAGCGTGATCGCCGCCCCGGTGGCGCCGACTTGTTTGAGAAAACGCCGCCGCGTTTCGGGATTGCCAAAAATCAGCAGGTCATCGAGGCCTCCTGTCGGATCGATTGCCGCCAGTTCGGCGGGGTCGATCGCTTCGGGATCGTCGTCTTTCACCGTTTTAAATTCGCTTGCGCCACGGCCATTGGATGCGGCGAGATAAGTAACCATGAAAATTGGCCAGAAGTTGCGAGTAACGACGCGGAAGGCCTGGCGCGCCTGGCTGAAGAAAAATCACGCGCGGAAAAAAGAGATCTGGCTCGTTTACGCCACCAAGCAGAGTGGAAAAGGCCGCGTGGCCTACAGCGACGCGGTCGAAGAAGCGCTTTGCTTCGGCTGGATCGACGGAACGATGAAATCGATCGACGAAAATTATTTCGCGCAGCGGTTCAGTCCACGCCGCAGTGCCAGGAGTCAGCTCTCGGAAACAAACAAGGAGCGCGTCCGGCGAATGACCCGCGCCGGATTGATGATGCCTGCCGGGATGGAAAAAATCCAGGCCCGTATGAACGAGAAATTCGTTTTGTCGCCGGACATTGTGGCGGCGTTAAAGCGCGACCCGAAAGTGTGGCGAAACTTCCAGCGTTTTCCGAAATGGTATCAGCGCGTTCGCGTCGGCTGGCTCGACATGTCGCGCGGCCGCTCGGAAATTTTCCAGGCGCGCCTGCGTTATTTCCTGAAGATGACGGCGCAAAACAAGCGCTACGGCCACGTGCACGACACCGACAAGAAAGAACGTTCTCGCTTCCGTTGAGCTGCGATTGAAATATTAGGATCAATGAAAAACTTCCTGGCGGACCTGCGGTTTGGGCTGCGCATGTTGCGCAAGTCGCCGGGATTCGCGCTCACGACCATTGCGGTCCTGGCGCTCGGCATCGGTGCGAACGCGGCGGTCTTCAGCGTGGTCGACGCCGTGTTGCTCCGCTCCCTTCCGCTGCGCGATCCGGAGCGGGTTGTGATGATCTGGGAAAAGAATCCGGCACTCGGCGGGTCGATCGGCGAGCGGGTGCCGTCGGCTTATGTGAATTTTCTCGAGTGGCAACGGCAGGCGACGCAGTTCGAAGCGATCGCCGGATTTGAAGACGCGAACTTTAACCTAACGAGTGGTCCGGAACCGGAGCGGATCGAAGGCGCGCGCGCTTCGGCAAATATCTTCACCCTTTTTGGGGTGAAGCCCGCACTTGGGACGAGTTTCGATTCGGCGGCGACCGATCCTTCCAAGACGCGCGTCGCAGTTCTCACCGACGCATTTTTTCGAAGTCATTTCGGCGGAGAACGGAACGTGATCGGCCAGACGCTCACGCTCAACGATCTGGTTTACACGATCGTCGGCGTGCTTCCGGCGGAATTTCATTTGCCGGCGGCGCGCGAAGGACAGGACCAGCATTCGCCGAAGCTCTGGGTTCCGTACGACGAAACCGCGACGCAAAACCAAACCGAAGCGAAGCGGCGCAAGATGCCGGTTTACGGCCGGCTCCGCGACGGCGTCTCGCTTGCGCAGGCGCGCGCGGAGCTGGATGGAATCGCCAGGCGTCTCGCCGAACAAGACCCGACGCAAAACGCCGGGTTCGGCGTGAACATCTTTCCGGTCGCCGTCGAAAATCTCGGCCAGGATTTGCGCCGCAATCTTCTCGTCATGCTGGGCGCGGTCGGTTTCGTCCTGCTCATCGCCTGCGCGAACATTGCGAACCTGATGCTGACGCGCGCCGCGGCGCGCCAGAAAGAAATGGCGATCCGAAAAGCGCTCGGCGCGGGCAGTGGTCGACTCGTGTCGCAATTGCTCGCGGAAAGTTTGCTGTTGAGCGGAGTCGGCGCGGTGCTCGGGCTCGGCCTTGCCCATTATGGAATCAAAGCGCTGATCGCGTTGCGACCCGCGGGGATCACCCGGCCGGAAGATATTCAGCTCAACCTGTCGGTGCTTCTGTTTGCCATCGGCATCTCGATCGTTGCCGGCGTTTTCTTTGGAATCATGCCCGCGTTGCAGGCGGCGCGGACGGACGTGAACGCGTTCCTGAACCAGACTCGGGGCGCGCACGCCGGGGCGTCGTCGACCCGGATGCGCCGCGCGCTGGTCGTGGCGGAAGTCGCGCTCGCGTGCGTTCTCCTCGTTGGCGCTGGGTTCATGGTGAAAAGCATGCTCGCGGTGTTAAGCATCGATCCCGGATTTCGCGCCGATCATTTGCTGACGATGAAGTTCAGCATGCCGGCCTCGCGATACGCCAACGACGCGCAGATCGCCGCCTTCTGCCGGCAGGTCGAAGACAAAGTCGCCGCGATGGGCGGAGTGAAAAGCGCCAGCTTTTCCGATGGTTTACCGATGACACGGATCCGGCTCACTCGGTTCGTCCTCGAAGGACAGGCGCCGCCCGCGCGCGGGAGCGAGCCGACCGCGGACATGCGCGGAATTTTTTCGCCCGGTTATTTCGACACAATCGGGATCCGGTTGATCGCCGGCCGTAACTTCACCGCAGACGAGCTCCAGACGAAAGCGCCGGTGCTGGTGATGAACCAGACGCTGGCGAAGCGGCTTTGGCCTAACGAGTCGGCCGTCGGCCAGCATCTGCGCAACGTTCCGGCAAAGCCGGACGCGCCGGTGATCGTCTCCACCGTGATTGGCGTCGTTGCCGATACGCACCAGGAAGGACTCGAAAGCAAAACCCGGCCGGAAATTACGAAGCCGATGGTCGATTTCACCCAGCTCACGTTCGCGGTCCGCGCGGCTGGCGATCCGGAAGCGCTCATCACTGCGGTGAAGAGCGAAGTCTGGTCGGTCGACAAGAATCTGCCCGTATATGAAGTGCGGACGATGGAGCAAATTCTCGACGAAGACACGAGCCAGCGCCGGTTTCAATCGTTCGTCATGAGTGTGTTCGCGGGACTGGCGCTTGTCCTGGCGTCGATTGGATTGTTCGGAGTGCTGACGTCGCTCGTGGGTCAACGGACGCAGGAAATCGGAATCCGAATGGCGCTCGGCGCGCAGAGCAAAGATGTTCTGCGAATGGTGGTCGGTGAAGGCGTGCGGCTGGTTTTGCTTGGCGTGGTGATCGGCGTCGGGGCCGGAATCGCGTTGAGCCGTTATCTCGCCAGCCTGTTCTTCGGCGTGAGCCCGGCGAACCCAGCGACCTATCTCGAAGTCGCGCTTCTCATGATCACGATCGCGTTGATCGCGTGTCTGCTCCCGGCATTGCGTGCGATCCGGGTGAACCCGATGACCGCGCTTCGTTACGAGTGACAAGATTTGGAGCCACGGATCAACACGGATGAAACACGGATAGAGAAATGATTCATCAGTGAAAAATCCGTGTTCATCCGTGGCCGAGATCATTAGCCATGAACCCTGATCATCCAACGCGACAGGCAGCCCGCGCCGCGGCCGAAGAAATCCTGCGGATCATTTATGGAGACGATCTCGCCGGCTGCACCGTCAGCCTCGATCGAATTACCGCTGTGATTTTAGGCGCGATGACCGGACAAGCGCAGGTCGACCGGGCGATCGCCGAGTTGAACGACAAAGCATATGAAGCGATTCGCCTGCTTTCAACGCCTCCAGCGAATGGCCAATCACTCAACGCCGATGAGCTGCGCACGCTCCTCAGCGACCGGCTCGACAAGATCCAGGCGCTGGCCAACAAGGTGATCGCCGCGACCAAGACGCAACGAGATATTTCCAGCGAACCGGCAGGACCGAACCTCGAATGACGATACGAAGACAATCCCGTTCCGCGCTGGCAGATCGCGCGAATGGGGATCGATTCTTTGTCGTGCTCCTGCTCTACGTTCTCGGCGTCGTGGGATTGTTCTTGATTGGGTAGCGCACGCGACTCGCGTGTGGGCGACGGTGTCTCACCGTCGCGAACTTTCGAAAACTTGGTTCGGCGAGACGCCGAATCAACACGCGAGACGCGTGCACTCCCCAGAGTTTGCCGCTACGCTCAAGATCATGAGTAGGGTCATCCGATCTCTCGTCGTTGTCTTCCTTGCCTGGCCGTTAGCTCTTCGCGCCGCCGAATATCCGGCGCCGACAGAAGGCGATTACGTCATTCGCGATTTCAAATTCACGTCGGGCGAAACGTTGCCGGAACTCAAGATTCATTACCGGACAATCGGCAAACCGGTGAAGGACGAGAAAGGCGTGGTGCGCAACGCTGTTCTCATCACGCACGGAACGACCGGCAGCGGCGCGCAGTTTATTCGCCCGGAATTTGCCGGCGAACTTTTCGGCGCGGGTCAGCCGCTCGACGCGGCGAAGTTTTTCATCGTGATGCCGGACGGAATCGGCCACGGAAAATCAAGCAAGCCGAGCGACGGCATGCACGCGAAGTTTCCGCGCTACGGCTATGTCGACATGGTCGAAGCGCAATATCGGTTGCTGACTGACGGGTTGGGCGTGAATCACGCGCGACTCGTGATGGGAACATCGATGGGTGGAATGCACACCTGGCTTTGGGGCGAAATGCATCCCGATTTCATGGACGCGCTCATGCCGCTGGCCAGTTTGCCGACGCAAATTTCCGGAAGGAACCGCGCCTGGCGTCGGGTGATCATCGACGCGATCCGAAACGATCCGGAGTGGAAAGGCAGCGATTATTCCACGCAGCCGCCCGGTTTGCGGACCGCGGCCGAAATGCTTTGGCTCATGAGCAGCAACCCGGTCCTGCGCCAGAAGGAAGCGCCCGATCTGAAGAAGACTGACGAAGTTGTCGACAAGTTCGTCGGCGACCATTTGAAAACGGACGATGCGAATGACGTGCTCTACGCGTTGGAAGCGTCGCGCGATTACGATCCAGGTCCGGGCTTGGAAAAAATCCGCGCGCCTCTACTCGCGATCAATTCCGCCGACGACCTGATCAATCCGCCCGAGCTCGGAATTCTCGAGCATGAGATCAAGCGCGTGACGAAAGGACGGGCGGTTGTCATTCCGCTGAGCGACAAAACGCGCGGACACGGCAGCCACACGATCGCGGCGCTCTGGAAAAGTGAGCTGGAACGGTTGCTGAAGGAATCGGCGAAGTAATCAATGCTTCGAGAGGCGGAAAAGTTTTTCCACGAACAGATCCCGATCACGCGCGCGATGGGATTGCGCGTGATCGCGACCGATGAAAGCGGTTTCACGGTCGAAGCGCCGGTCGCGCTTAATTCGAATCATCTCCGCACGGCGTTCGGCGGCAGTATCAACGCGGTGGCAACGCTGGCCGGTTATGGATTTCTCTGGCTCGAGTTAAACGAAGCGGCAGCGCACGTCGTCGTCGCGGAGAGTTCGATCCGATTTCTGCGGCCCGTGCGCGAAACGATTCGCGCGACTTGCGTGCGACCAAGCGCGGAAAGTCTCGCAATTTTTCGGAACGAATTTCTCGAGAAACGAAAGGCGCGGATCCGATTGCGGGTCAACGTGATCGAAGCGGGCGAGACAGCGGCCGAGTTCGAAGGTTTGTTTGTCGCCCGCGGTTAGTAGTAAACTGCCGCATGATCACCGGCGCTCATTTCATCATTTACAGCAAGGATCCCGAAGCGGACCGCAACTTCTTTCGAGACGTTCTCAAGTTAACGAAGGTCGATGTCGGGCAGGGCTGGCTGATCTTCGGTCTGCCGCCGGCAGAAGTGGCTGTTCATCCGGGCGACAAGAATGACGAGCACGAATTTTATCTAATGTGCGACGACGTGAACGCGTTCGTCGCAGAGATGAAAGGGAAGAACATTTCGTGCGGCGAAGTCCAGGACATGGGATGGGGCGTGCTCACCGAGCTCACACTTCCCGGCGGCGGGAAGCTCGGCGTTTACCAGCCGCGGCACGCGCGACCGGAACCGATGAAGTGAAGACAAATCGCGGCTACATCACGGCAGCCAGCCGCCAACAGCCTGCACTGGTTCGATTTGTCCGGCCGACGTGATCCAGGCGGCGATCGCCGTCCGCGGATCGACGGTTGATTTTTGCGTCGGCGCCGGCAGTCGCAATTCTTTCGTGCCGGTCTTCATGGTTTCATTCGTTAGGCCGAGAACGACGAAATCGTGGCTCAATTTTTTTCCGGCATTTTCTCCCGCCGTCACATCGGAGGTTAACGAAAATCCGAGGCGGGCGACATGAATGTCGTATTTCGCACTAGAAGTGGGCGACGATTTGAAGGAAGCCGTGACACGTTCGCCGTCGATCGCGATCTTCAAGACGCCCGGCGTTTCAGTCGATGCGTCTGGCAGCTTGCCGTACTGCCATTCTTTTCCGTCGAGCACGAACGCCGGGGTGTAGACGCTTTCCTTTTTCCAGCGCACCGAATAATCGGCCTGCCGCTCAGTCCAGATCTTGGAGGCAAACGGATCGCGCCAGCCGAGGTGATCCCAGTAATCGACGTGAAACGCGACTGGCACGATATCCTGCCAGAGGCGCGGCTGGTTTTTCAGGCCGCTCATCCACTCCTCGGCGGGCAAACAACTGCTGCAGCCTTGCGAGGTGTAGAGCTCGATCAAATGCGTCTGCGCCGGTTTGCTCTCGAAAACGATTTCGCCGGCTCGCGCCGAAAACGCTGTCGCCAAAACGAGGAGAAGAACCAGACGGCTCACGTCGAAACTTTACGGCGCAAAAATGAATTGCGCGAGCTTGGCGATGTTTTTCTGGGGAGCGAGAATCACAGCTGTGTCTTCTGTAAGCGCAGCGCATTCGCGATCACCGAGACGGAGCTCAGACTCATCGCGGCACCGGCGATCATCGGACTGAGAAGCAAACCGAAAAAGGGATAGAGAACTCCGGCGGCGATCGGAATGCCGAGCGCATTGTAAATGAAGGCGAAGAAAAGGTTTTGCCGAATGTTGCGCATGACGGCACGGCTGAGCCGGAACGCGTGGACAATGCCGTTGAGATCGCCTTTCACCAGTGTGATGCCTGCGCTTTCCATGGCCACGTCAGTGCCGGTTCCCATCGCGATCCCGACGTCTGCGGCAGCAAGGGCGGGTGCATCATTAATTCCATCGCCGGCCATCGCGACAATGGCGCCCGCGCGACGTAACGCTTCCACACGATCGTGTTTGTCTTTCGGCGCGATCCCGGCTTCGACGTCTTCAATGCCCAACTTTTTCGCGACGGCGCACGCCGTTCGTTCGTTGTCGCCCGTCAGGATGATTATTTTTAAGTTGAGCAGGCGCAGCTCACGGATTGCGTCGGCGGTCGAAGCCTTGATCGGATCGGCCACCGCGATGATTCCCGCTGGACTATTGGCGATCGCGACGAAGATCACCGTCTGGCCCTCGGCCTGGAGAGGTTGCGCCTGCGTTTCCAAGTCCTCCAAATTGGTGATGCCGTTCGCGCGGAGAAAATCTGGCTGACCGACAACGATCTGAGTCCGGTTCGTCGCAGCCGCCACTCCGCCGCCGGTGGTCGAAGAAAATTCTTGGACGTTCTCGAGCGAAACATTTTCTTCGCGCGCAGCGGCGACGATAGCGGACGCGATCGGATGTTCGCTTTGTTGTTCGGCGGAAGCCGCCGCGGCGAGCAAATCATTTTCCGAAATGCCGGCGGCAGGAACGATCTTTGTCACCCGCGGTTTGCCCTCGGTGAGCGTCCCGGTCTTGTCGACAACGAGCGTCGTCACCTTCTCCATCACTTCGATCGCTTCGGCGTTTTTCACGAGCACGCCGGCATTCGCGCCGCGGCCGACGCCGACCATGATCGACATCGGGGTAGCTAGGCCGAGCGCGCACGGGCAGGCGATGATCAGGACTGCCACGGCGTTCACGATCGCGTGCGCGAGCCGCGGTTCGGGACCGAGCCAATTCCAGGCGATGAAGGTGAAGAGCGCGGCGAGGAGAACAGTGGGAACGAAGTAGCCGGACACGGTGTCGGCAAGACGCTGGATGGGCGCGCGGCTGCGTTGCGCTTCGGAAACCATCCGCACGATCTGCGCGAGCACGGTTCGGTCGCCGACGCGCTCGGCTTTCATCACGAAGCTGCCGGTGTTGTTGAGCGTGCCGCCGATCACTTCATCGCCTGAAGCTTTTTCCACGGGCAACGCTTCGCCCGTCATCATCGATTCGTTTACTGAGCTGCGGCCTTCGACGACGACACCGTCGACTGGAATTTTTTCGCCGGGACGAATCCGCAGCGTATCGCCAGATTTCACGTCGGCTAGCGGCACTTCGCGCTCCTCTCCATTGCTGATCAGTCGCGCAGTCGGCGGCGTGAGATCGAGGAGACCGCGGATGGCGTGGCCGGTGCGGCGGCGCGCGCGCAGTTCCAGCACCTGGCCGACCAAAACCAGAACGGTGATCATCGCCGCGGCTTCGAAGTACAGGCCGGGCCTTTCGTGATGCGCCATCGCGTGCGGAAACCAAGCGGGAAAGAAAAACGCGACACAACTGTAGAGCCACGCAACGCCGACGCCGATGGCGATGAGCGTAAACATGTTCAGATGGCGGCTAACCAGCGACCGCCAGCCGCGGACAAAGAACGGCCAGCCCGCCCACAGAACGACCGGGGTCGTTAGAACAAATTGGATCCAGCGCGATGCGTCGCCGGACATCCACGCCGGAGCGATCGGAATCACGTGCGACATCGCGAGCACGAAAACCGGCAGCGTCAGCGCCGCGCCGATCCACAACCGGCGCGTCATGTCGTTTAACTCGGAATCATCTTCCTCGACGCCGGCCGAAATGGTTTTCGGTTCGAGAGCCATTCCGCAAATCGGGCAATCGCCCGGCGCATCGCGTTCGATCTCGGGATGCATTGGGCAGGTGTAGAGCTCGTTCATCGACGGATAGGACCTAAAGGACCTATAGGACTTATACGACCTATTCGCTTTTCATCGAAGTTCGCCCGAACTTTTCCGCAGCCATGCGCACCACCTTTCGCGATCGATCGGAAGCCGGGGAATTATTGGCGGAACGACTTCGCGAATCCGAACAACGCCAGGACGCCATTGTGCTCGCGTTGCCGCGCGGCGGCGTGCCGGTCGGCTACGAGATCGCGATGAAGCTCGGTTTGCCGCTAGATGTTTTTGTCGTGCGAAAACTTGGGGTGCCGGGCCAGCGCGAATTGGCGATGGGCGCGATCGCATCCGGCGGTGTGCGCGTTCTCAATGAAGATGTGCTGCGCGCCATGCCGTTCGCGGCCACCGCGGTCGCTGAAGTGACGGCGCTGGAAACACGTGAAGTGGAGCGACGCGAACGCGATTATCGCGGTGGCCGGCCGGCGCCGGAACTGGAAGGACTCACGGTTATTCTTGTCGATGACGGTTTGGCCACCGGCGCAACCATGCTGGCGGCGATCGCGGCGTTGCGGCAAAAAAGTCCCGTGAAGATCGTGGCTGCGGTGCCGGTTTGTCCGCCGGAGACGCTGGCGGAAATCGAGCGGGCCGCGGACGAGACGGTGATCCTTTTTGCGCCGGATTGGTTCCATGGCGTCGGCCAATTCTACGAAGACTTCGCGCAGCTCGACGACGAGACTGTGCGCGATTTGCTCGCGCGCGCCGCGGAAAGAGGATAGAGCCTCGTTCCGATGCGAAATTGTTGGCTGTTGTTGCTGCTGGTTTTTTGCGCGCGC
>DATILK010000182.1:0-11479 GCA_035476555.1 Chthoniobacterales bacterium
TTGTTCGAGGACGACGTGAGATTGAATCACGCACTTGTCTCCGATGATCACGCCAGGACCGACGATCGAATACGGCCCGATCTCGACGTCGCTGCAGATTTGCGCGGTTGGATCGATGATCGCGGTCGGATGAATCTTCACAACACGCCTGCCTCCTTGAAACTGAAGTATGGTTGCCGGCCTTCTGCCGGTGCGCCGATGATCACGTGATCGAGCAATTTGATTTGGAGCAGCTCCGCGGCTTCGGCCAAACGTCTCGTTAGGCTGTGATCGGATTGGCTGGGCGACGGATCGCCGGAAGGATGATTGTGCACGACAATGACCGCGTAGGCCGAGGCGAGCATCGCCGGCCGGAAAACGTCGCGCGGATGGGCGATGCTTTCGTTCACGCTGCCGAGTGAGACCTGTTCGGTGCCGAGATGATGATAACGCGTATCGAGCAAAACGACGCGCAACGATTCCTTGTGCAGTGCGCGCATTTCCGCTTCGAGCAATTCATAAACGAGCTCGGGCGAATCGAGTTTCTGGCGCGCCAGCCGTTCGTTGGCGAGGCGTCGCCCGAGCTGAAATGCGGCCACGAGATGCATGGCTTTCGCTTTTCCGATGCCGCGAATCTTTTTCAATTCGTCGACGGTGCAACGACTGAGCCCGGTTAGCGATTGGTATTTTTCAAGTAACTGCCGCGCGACCTCGATGGCGTTCGCGCCGCGCACTCCGCTCCCGAGAAGAATCGCGATCAACTCCGGATCGATCAGCGCCGTCGGTCCGCGCGCGAGGAGCTTTTCGCGCGGGCGTTCCTCCGCCGGCAACTCGCTGATCTTTAAAGTAGCTGGCGACTTTACGCCGGGATCAGACACGGAATTGGTCGAGCATTTCACGGAGAGCGTCGCCCAATTGGAAGAGCGAATCCGTGAAGGGGTTCGTGGGGAGACCGTGCAGCTCCGCTTGCGCGTCACGCACGGATTCATCGCCGGCATCGAGTGAAGATCGGAGCGCGCCGTTAGGCGCTTCGCTCTCGAGCAGCTTCGCGATTGCCGTCGCTTTCTCCGAGAGGATCAACTCGCAATAGCGTTCGCGCTCTTCCGCCGGAGCGGATCGAAGCAGCATCAAGATCGGCAATGTCATTTTGCCTTTGCGTAAATCGGTCCCGAGCGTTTTTCCGATCTCGTTTTCGTTCCCGGCGATATCAATACAATCGTCGTAAATCTGGTAGGCTGCGCCGATTTTGCGGCCAAAGGTTTTCAGCGCGAGGACCGTTTCCGGTTCTGCGCCGTTGAGCACAGCACCTAATTCGGCTGCGGCCGCGAACAGGGAGCCGGTTTTCATTTCCACGATCCGCAGGTAATCCTCGATCGCCAGGTGCAGATCGAATCGCCGTTGTGTCTGGATGATCTCGCCTGAACAAACGTCTCGCGCCGCGCGCGCAATCACGCGGCTGATCTCGGCGTTGTCGAAGTTCGTCGAAAGGTTCAGCGCCTGCGCGAACAGGCAATCGCCAAGCAACACGCTGAGCGAATTTCCCCAGCGCGCGTTCACGGTCGGCTGCGCGCGCCGTCGCTCGGCCTCGTCCATGATGTCGTCATGCACCAGAGTGGCGATGTGGATCAGCTCGACGATGACCGCAAGATCGAGATGGCCCGACGTTATCCCGCCGCTGGCACCGCCGCTGAGCAACGCAATCAGCGGCCGCAGGCGTTTCCCGCGGCTGCCAATCGCGTAGGTGACATAACCCTCGACCGCCGGATCGAAGGCAGCGGCCTGGCGCGCGATCCGCGTTTCGACTTCTTCGAGTTGCGGCTGCACCGCTGCCGTTACTCGGGCCAAAACGCCATCGCGCGAGGTCGAGGGGGCCCGCGAGTCGGCAAAAACTTCCACGGGCTCACGATAGAAGGCGGGCCAAGCCAGCGCAAGCTTGGGCGAGTGCGGCGAAGAAAATTCTAGGGGGTCGCGGCGGCTGCCGGAGTCTTGGTGGCGAGCTTCTGCGCGAGGACGATCCCGAAGTTGAAGAGCAACTGTACCCCGCCGGGCGCTGTGAAAAACAGGTCCCGCAGCGCATCGGGCGGGATCGTCCAGAGAATCACTTCGCCTTCAGCGAACGCCTCTTCGTCGGCTGGGACGCGGAGAAAAACTTCGCGGTCCCCGTACCATTGGCCGGGTCCGAGCGTGGCGATATGAGTCTTCCCGAAATCCTCGTCGCGTCGGGAAAGTTCGACGCGGCCCGAGATCACGCAAAAAATGTAATCGGCGGGTTGACCGGCGCTGATGATCGTCTGCTGGTTGTATTCGACGAATGTCCCGTTGAGCTGAAGCTCGGCGATGTATTCTTCGGTCACTCCGGTGAGGAGCCCGTTGCGCGGCAGCGTCAATTGCCGAGCCCGCGCTTGTTGTTCCGATAAAACATTCATCTCGCGTTCGACGTTGGAAATACATCAACCGCTGCGCGGAGACAACCTCTCTTACCAGCGCGTCAGCCACTCGTTAGTCCCGTATTTTTTCTCGGCAATCGCCGCCGCTCGTTCGCTCAATCCCGGCGCGAGGGTCGACCGTTCAAACTGCGGACAAAGAAAGCGGGCGAAATCCTCGCGGAACCTTTCCGGTAAATCGTCTTGTTGAATGCTGCCCTGGTGCAAAAGGCCGGCGCGCGTCCGGCGATGCGCCGCGCCCGCGATTTTTTGTCCGCCACTGAGCACGTCAGACCGGACCGCGTTCGCGAAACAAGCTTCCGAAGTTTTCGGCGCCGGGTCGCTGGCGAGGAACGCTTCTACTCCGTTTGCTTGCAGCGCTCGACGAATCGCGTCGTGCACAGTGGCGTAAATTTCGAGCGACGATCGCTGAAAGAAAAAATGATCGCGCGGAATGACGAGCGAATACGTGACGTCCACACCGGCGCCATGCGGAACGATCCCGCCTCCCGTCCAACGACGAACGAGTTCGTATCGATCCGATTCCGGCGCGACTTCGGCGTAGTGCCCGAAGTAACCGAAAGAAATCGATGGACGTTGCCATCGATAGAAACGCAGAAGCGGCGCTGCGGACTCCACCAGCAACGCTTCATCGATCGCCATGTTGAGAGCAGCCGGTCGCTCTTCGCGATCGTCGAAGAGTTGAAGTCCCTCGAGCATCACGCTCGTCAGCCGTTTAACTCCGCGACGATCTTCTCCACCGCGGCACGCGGATCAGCCGCTGCCGTAATCGGACGTCCGATAACCAGATAATCCGCGCCGGCGTCGATCGCCTTCCGCGGTGTCGCAAAACGTTTCTGATCGCCGGGATCTGCGCCGGCCGGCCGGATACCCGGCGTGACGATCTTGATTCTGCCACCGAATTCCTCGCGAAGAGCTCTCGCCTCATGCGGACTCGCGACGAGTCCGTCGACTCCGTTTTCGACACCCAACCGCGCCAGCCGCAAGACGTAGTCGCTGATTTCTCCCGCCACGCCGATCTCACGCAACGTCTCAGTCGTGGAACTCGTCAACACCGTCACCCCGAGCAAGAGCATGTCGCTCTTTCGCGCAGCGACCGCGGCCCGGATCATTTCAGCGCCTCCGCTCAAATGGAGAGTTAGCATTTTTACTCCGAGTCGATCGGCCGCTTCGACCGCTTTAGCCACCGTGTTGGGAATGTCGTGAAGCTTCAGATCGAGGAAAATTTTTGCGGCGGACCGAATCAAAACCGGACCTTCCGCAGTATATTGTTGGAGGCCGATTTTAAACAAACCGACCGCACCGGAGAGCGAGTCGATCAGCGCCAAACCCTCTTTCGCCGTGGGCACGTCGAGGGCGACAATGAGCTTCTCTGCGGCGGGCGACTTCATTCTGTGATTCGGCCAGAGTTTGTGGCGAGATTACGTTATGCAGCTTTTGGCACCGGCGAAGATCAATCTTTCTTTCGAGATCAAAGGGCGACGCGCCGACGGTTTTCACGAAATCGAAACGCTGATGGCGCCGATCACGCTGGCGGACCGGCTCACCATCGAAAGAGCAGGGAACGACGGCGAGATTCGATTTTCCTGCGACGATCCAACTTTGCCGGGCGGCGATGACAACCTTGTGGTCCGCGCCGCGAAGCTTTTTCGAGAACGAACGAAAATCACGAGCGGGATTGCGCTGTCACTCGAAAAAAAGATCCCGCACGGAGCGGGGCTGGGCGGCGGCAGTAGTGACGCCGCGAGTACCCTCCTAGGCCTCAACGAGCTTTTCGATGCCGATCTTTCTCTGGACGCGCTGCTGAAACTCGCGGCCGAGTTGGGATCCGACGTTCCGTTTTTCATCGCGCGTTCGCCGGCGATTTGTCGCGGTCGCGGCGAAATCTTGGAACCGACTGCGTTCGACGAAAGGTTTATTCTGCTTCTTCTCAAGCCGGATTTTGGTGTGCCGACTCCGTGGGCCTACGGGCGTTGGAAAGATTCGCGCGAACTACCCGGCGTCGATTATGCGCCCCAGGAATTCGAGGGCGTTCGTTTTGTGAACGATCTCGAGCGGCCGGTGTTCGAAAAATTTGTCTTCCTTGCGCGGTTAAAAACCTGGCTTCGGCAACAGGCAGAAATCGCGGTTGCGCTGATGTCGGGTTCGGGCTCGACCATGCTCGCTGTTTTGCGTGACGGCGCCGACTCGGAAGAAATCTCGGGTCGGGCCCGCGCGGAAATCGATCCGCAACTGTGGACCTGTGTTACCCAGCTTTCTTCTTCAACGTCGCCACCGCGTACTCGCGATTGAGTTTCGCGATGAAGCTGGCGCTGATTGAAGCGGGGCAGACGGCTTCGCACTCGTAAGTGTTGGTGCAGTTACCGAAACCCTCGGCGTCCATTGCCGTCACCATTTTTAAAACGCGCGTCGTCCGTTCCGGCTGTCCCTGCGGAAGGAAAGCGAGATGCGAAACTTTCGCGGCTGTGAATAGCATCGCCGATGCGTTGGGACACGCCGCGGCGCAGGCGCCGCACCCGATGCATGCCGCTGCTTCCATCGCGCGATCGGCGTCCTGTTTTGGAACGAGCGTCGCATTTGCTTCCGGCGCCGAGCCCGCCCGCGCTGCGATGAAACCGCCCGCTTGCACGATTCGATCAAGCGCGCTGCGATCGACCACCAAATCTTTTATCAGCGGAAACGGTTTCGCGCGGAACGGTTCCACGACGATCGTCGCGCCGTCTTTGAACCGGCGCATGTAAACCTCGCACGCCGCCCCCGGATGATCCGGACCATGCGCTTCGCCGTTGATCGTAAGCGAACACGTGCCGCAAATTCCTTCGCGGCAATCCGAATCGAACGCGATCGGCTCCTCGCCTTTCGCAATGAGCTCTTCGTTCACGACGTCCAGCATTTCGAGGAACGACGTGTTCGGCGAAACGTCTGTGGCTTGATATTCGACGAGCTTGCCTTTCGTCTTCGAATCTTTCTGGCGCCAGACTTTGAGTTTGAAATTCATTTATAACTCCGCTGCGTGAGCTGGACCGTTTCGAAAACCAGCTGCTCGCGATGCAGCTTCGGCGCTGCGACAGAACCGTTCCCCTGATATTCCCAGGCAAAAACGTCGGCAAAATTTTCGTCGTCGCGCAACGCTTCGCCGTCCGGCGTTTGATGTTCTTCGCGAAAATGGCCGCCGCATGATTCATCGCGGGTGAGCGCGTCGGTGCACATCAGCTCGGCAAACTCGAGGAAGTCGGCGACGCGACCCGCGCGTTCCAGCGATTGATTGAGAGATTCTTCCGCGCCGAGGACGCGCACGTCGCTCCAAAATTCTTCGCGCAATTGCGGGATGCGCGCGAGCGCCTCCTTCAAACCGGCTGCGTTTCGCGCCATGCCGCACTTGTCCCAGAGCATGAGCCCGAGTTCGCGATGAAACGAATCGACGGAGCGTTTTCCATTTATCGCGAGAAGTTTTTCGGTGCGGGTCCGGACCGCGTTTTCCGCGTCGCGGAATTCAGCACGATCGATCGAAGGCCGTTTGCCGATCTGCGGCGCGAGATAGGCGGGCAACGTGTAGGGCAGCACGAAATACCCGTCCGCGAGTCCCTGCATGAGCGCGCTCGCGCCGAGCCGGTTCGCGCCGTGATCGGAAAAGTTCGCTTCGCCGATCACATGAAGACCGGGAACGTTGCTCATCAGATTGTAGTCCACCCACAAACCGCCCATCGTGTAATGGACCGCGGGATAAATTCGCATCGGACGCTGGTACGCGTTTTCGCCAGTGATCTTTTGGTAAATGTGAAACAGATTTCCGTAGCGTTCGCGGATGGTGTTCTCGCCAAGACGCGCCATGGAATCAGCGAAATCAAGGTAAACGCCGCGCCCGCTTTCACCGACGCCGCGCCCTTCGTCGCAAACTTCCTTGGCGGCCCGCGACGCGATATCGCGCGGCGCCAGGTTACCGAAGCTCGGATATTTTCGCTCGAGATAATAATCGCGTTCGGCCTCCGGAATTTCGTTCGGCGGACGTTTGTCGCCCGGCTTTTTCGACACCCAGACGCGGCCGTCGTTTCGGAGCGACTCGGACATCAACGTGAGCTTTGACTGATGCTCGCCGCTCACCGGAATGCAGGTCGGATGGATTTGGGTGAAGCACGGGTTCGCGAAGAGCGCGCCCTTCTTGTAGGCGCGATAAGTTGCAGTGACGTTGCAGCCGCGCGCGTTCGTGGACAGATAAAAAACGTTTCCGTAACCGCCCGTCGCGAGCACGACCGCATCGCCGGAGTGCGCTTCTATTGTCCCCGTGACGAGACTGCGAGTGATGATTCCTTTGGCGTGGCCGTCGACCAGGACGAGATCGAGCATTTCCGTTTGCGGAAACATGGTCACGGCGCCGGTGGCGATCTGGCGGGCGAGTGCCTGATAAGCGCCGAGGAGCAACTGCTGTCCGGTCTGGCCGCGCGCGTAAAACGTTCGCGAGACCTGGGCGCCGCCGAAGGAACGGTTCGCGAGCAAGCCGCTGTATTCGCGCGCGAAAGGCACGCCCTGCTCGACGCATTGATCGATGATCAGGTTACTCACTTCCGCGAGCCGATAGACGTTCGCTTCACGCGAACGGAAATCGCCGCCTTTGATTGTGTCGTAGAACAATCGGAAAATGCTGTCGCCGTCGTTCTGATAATTTTTCGCGGCGTTGATCCCGCCCTGGGCCGCGATCGAGTGAGCGCGGCGTGGGCTGTCCTGGTAACAGAAACACTTCACGTTGTAACCAAGCTCGCCGAGCGTCGCCGCAGCCGAGCCGCCGGCCAGTCCGCTGCCGACTACGATGATCTCGAATTTTCGCCGGTTATTGGGCGCGACCAAACGCGAATGGTCTTTGTGATTGGTCCACTTTTGCGCCAGCGGACCATGCGGGATTTTCGAGTCGAGCGTCCCGATCATAATTGCTGCGCCGGCTTCACGAGATGCAACAGGACCGCGACGGGGATGGAGGTGTAACCGACAAAAATCAGCCACGCGAAGATGCGGCCGGCGGTGGCGAGTCTGGGCGTGAGCTTCTTGTCGTTGATCCCGAGCGATTGAAAGAAGCTCGAAGATCCGTGGCTGAGATGCAGCGCCAGCAGGAACATTCCCAACACATAAAAGCCGGAGACGAAATAATTCTGAAAGCCGTAGACCATCATCGAATAGACATCGAAGCGATTCAGCGGGTCGGCTTTCAAAAGCAGGAAGCGCGGATCGGTCACGCGCACCGTGAAATGCGCGAGGTGATAAAGAATGAACGCGAGCACGATCAATCCGCTCAACGCCATCGAGCGCGAAGCGAACGTCGCCTTCACATTTTCCTTCTTCTTGTAAGCCACTGGTCGGGCCCGCCGATTTTCGAGCGCGAGACTGATCGTGTAAAAAATGTGCAGCAGGACGTTAAGGAGAAGAAAACCGCGAATCACCCAGAGAAACGGGCCCAGGTCGCGCAGATGTTCGGCGTAGGAGTTGATCCATTCCGGCCCGAGAAAAATCTGCAGGTTGCCGAGCAGATGGCCGATGACAAACGCGATGAGGACGACGCCGGTGACGGCGACGATCATTTTTTTGCCGACGGAAGAGCGAAAGAATGAAGAGTGCGCGGTCACAGGCTTGGGACGATCCAGCCGTTTGGCCGCTGGACAACTGAAAGTAGAAGTCGCGTATTTTGTGTCAAGCCACGCGGACGCGCGCGATCGTTTGCAGCGAGACTACTTTTCGAAACGGAAATTCGGCGTAAGGCCGTCCACCCCGCCACTGGTGATGACCTTGCGGAGAAAGGAAAAAAGTTTCGAGATCGCCCCGCATTCGTTCCACGAGTTCCGCGAACGGTTCCTGTTCCGGCTCGCCCGAGATCCGCGATTGCTCGGCGAGAATTTGCTGGGCCTGGATGAAAGCGTGCGCGTCTCCGGTTCCTTCCAGGATAAAATCAAAACAGTGGATCGAAGCGCCGCCTGGTTTGAGAAATTCTTTGATGGCATCGAAACAAGCCACCAGTGGTTCGTGCTCCAGATGCTCGAGGACAGACACGGAAAGAATCGCGTCCAGTGATTGCGGCGCGATGGCCGGCAGGCCCGGTCGAAAATATTCGCGAACAATTTTCACATGGGGAAACTGCTCCCGGAAGAGCTCGTAATCGGTCGGACCTTTGCCGAAGCCATCGTAAGGATCGGCGAGCGTGACGTCGTAGCCGAGCTCGGCCAGGAAACCGCTCACGATTGGTTCGCCTCCGCCGAATTCGAGCACGCGTGCGGGTGGCGGCACCTGGGTGAGGACCGCCTTCACGGCCCAGGGCCGCTGCGTGTTTTTCAAATCGCCATCAATCCCGGTGATCTGCGGCAGGTAATCCAGGCTTTCGCAATAGTCGCGAACAGTCCCGTAGGAAGTGCGGGCTGTTTCGGCAGGCCCCTGCGTGAACCGGGCGACCATCGCCGCCGCTTGCTCCGGACTATGAAGAAACCGCAGTGCCATTCGTTTCCTTTTGCCCTGGTTCAGCAGTGTGCCGATAAAATTCCGCGAGCGCTTGGGTGTTCTTTCCCCAATCGAAATGCTCGCGCGCAAACGCCCCGGCGCCGGCCGCAAGCCGTTTCCTCAGCGCCTCGTCGCGTTGCAGTGCGAGCAGCGTCTCCACGATTCCAAGGGCATCGACTTTATCGAGCACCCAGGCCTCGTCACCGTGGCGAACGAAACGGCCGACATTGGTCCGCGGCAAAATCACCGGCCGTCCCATGGCGAAAAATTCCGGCAGCTTTCCCGGGAGCCGATATTCGTTAAAAGAATTATCGGCGCCCGGCTGGACGAGTGCGTCGGCGAGACTGAGCAATGCCGGGATTTCCTGGTACGGAATCTGGCCCAGCTCGATCGAAATTTTGTAGGCCCATTCTTCATCCGGGCCGAGGAACGAACAGAAATCGCGGCCGGTGCGGATCAATCGCGCCGGCGTGCCTTCCCGCTCGAGAATCGCGGCCGCGAGATAAAGACTGCGGACGTCGCGCGCATTCGCGGAGTGAACGTTACCTGTGTAGCAAAGAACAACCGTGTCGTCCGGGATCCCGAGTTGCTCGCGGAGCTGCGAATCCCGCGCCCGCGGGAAGAAAAGATCCTCATCCGCGCCAGGCCACAAAATCAACTTCGGAATATCCGCCGGCACGAAGCATTCGAGTCGATCCATGATCATCGTCACGCCATCGCTCGATGCGATGAACGCGCGGTAATTTTGTGGATGAGAGAGGTTGCCCGGAATGTCCGCGGCCCGGTTCCGCGCCAGTTTTTCGAAAGGCATGCCGAGATTCACTTCGAGGATCAGCTCCTCGTTATCTTCCAGGTGAACGAACAGCCCGAATTCGCAGAAGCCGGCGAGCTTTTCGCAGAAGAGCCGAACGTTTTCGCGTGGGGTCCAGGCGTGCACAATGTCTGGTCCGCGGCCATTCGGAAAAACGCGCGACCAATCGCCATCGATCCGATCGAATCGGTGCACGGAATAATCTTGTTCGCCGAGGCCTGCGCCGCGCTCGGTATCATCGGGGATGGCAACCGCGGTCGAATGTCCCAGCGCCGCGAGCTGGTTCGCGAAGTTATGGACATGGACAGCGCTGTTCGCGCTGAAGTCGTGGTAGAGAACAAAAAGGATGTTGCTCACTTGGCGCGGCGGCTGTAATCGCCGCGTTCGAGGTCGAGGTTACAGTTATAATAAGGATCGCCGCGTTCAATCACGTCCTCCCAGAGATCGAGAAGCAGCATCCGGTCAATCATGTCGTAGTAACTCTGGCGCGATACCGATTCGTGATGGAGAAGAAGCGCCAGCGGCGTGTAGATGACGCGCAGGCCGCGTTCCCGCAAGCGCAGACAGAGATCGACGTCCTGGTAGGCCGTAAAGAAATGTGGATTAAAACCGCCCACTTCCTCGAATAGCTCTTTGCGAATCATGAGGCATGCGCCAGTGACCGCCGAGACTTCGCGGGCGCACACGAGACTGCCTGCATAACCATCCACGTCGATCGGGAACCGTCGCATCGTGTGATCGGCCGTGCCGCGCATTCCCAATGCGACTCCTGCATGCTGGACCGTGCGATCGTCATAGGCCAGGAGCGCACCGGCCGCGCCCACGTCCGGTTGCTCGGCGTAGTAGGCGAGGGACTGAAGCCAATCGGGGCTCACGACCTCGGTGTCGTTATTCAGGAAAACGAGCAGCTTCCCTGTGGCGGATGCGGCGCCCTGGTTGTTCGCGCGCGAGAAATTGAACCTACCTGGAAAGTCGATCCGGCGGATAGGATAGCTCTTCATCAAGTCCAGCGCCATTGGGTCGCTCGTCTCGTTGTCCATCGCGATGACTTCGAAATCCGGGTAGGAAGTTTTTTCGAAGATGCTCTTCAGACAGCGGCCAAAGACATCCGGCGCATCGCGAGTCGGAATAATGATAGTAACACGCGAATAACCTTCGCGTTTCTCAGGCACGACTCTTAGGCGATGGGGTAAGGCTGCTTGCTCGGCGCGCGCTGGAAAGGTCATTCGTTGCAGATGCGCGTTCACTGCGCGTTCCTGAAGCAGGCCCAGCTGCGGCTTGGCATCTGTCTTTTCCGCGACACTGCCCGCCGTCTTCCGCCAATGATATAGAATCCGTGGAACATGACCTATCCGCGGCTTGTTTTCGCTCAGGCGAAGCATGAATTCGAAGTCCTGCACCCCGTCGAACGCGGAATCGAAGCGCGTTTTGATGGCAAGATCGCGCCGGACGCAAAGCAAATGACCTACATACATGGCTCCACGAAAATATTCGGGCGACCAGTCCGGCTTGAAGAATGGTTCGACTAGCTCTCCGGATTTGTCTTCCAGTTTGTCTTCGTCGGAGTAAACCGCGTCGTAACCTTCGGCTAACTTCTGGCGCATCGCTTCGAGGGCTTGCGGATGCAGCAGGTCGTCGTGGTCAAGAAAGCAGACATAGTCGCCGCGCGCCAGGTCGAGAGCGTGGTTATTCGCCGCGCTGATGCCTTTGTCGGACGACGGACTTACTCGAACGCGTCCACTAACATTGGCGAGCAAGTCGAGCAGCTTTT
>DATILK010000183.1:0-3218 GCA_035476555.1 Chthoniobacterales bacterium
CGGGATATCTGGCAGATGCAGATCGAGCAGGATGAGATCGGGTGAATGTTTGCGCGCCAGCTCGAGACCGACGCGTCCCTGCATCGCGGTCATCAATTCCAGCGCCGGACGTTCCGCCAGCATTTGTTCGACGAGGGTCACGTTGGAAAAATTGTCTTCTATGTAAAGAAGGCGGCGAGTTTCTTCGTTTCCGGTCTCGCCCGCGGCTCCGGACTGCGACGCCTCTAATTTTTGCAGGGGCGATTCCGCCTGCGGCAACTCGAGCCAGAATGTGCTCCCATTGCCGAGCGTGCTGCTCACCCCGATGGTTCCCTGCATCGCCTGGACCAGGCGCTGACAGAGGGCGAGTCCCAGGCCCGTGCCTTCGACGTGCGACTGCTCGGCCCCGAGCCGATCGAAGGGCGTGAAGAGTCGCGCGAGTTTTTCTACTGGAATGCCCGCGCCGGTATCGCTCACCGAGATGCGAGTGAAGCGCGTGGATTCCACAAACCCAAGCGTGACGTTGCCTTCCATGGCCGTGTATTTGACCGCGTTCGAGAGCAAATTCAGCAGCACTTGTTTGAGACGCTGGCGATCCGCCAGGACGTAGGTGGTGCTATCGAGCGGTTCGCTCGTGCCGAGGGTGATTTTTCGTTCGGAGGCGAGGGGCCGCATCAAATCGAGCGCTTCGCCGATTGCCTCCTCGATGCAGACCGGTTCGAGCGAAAGCTGCAGCGTGCCGGCTTCGATCCGGCTGATGTCGAGCACTTCGTTGATCAGATTCAACAGATGCCGGCCCGCGCTCAGGATGTAGCGAATTCGCGGACGTTGAATTTCCGACGGTGATTGGCGATCGAGTAATTGCCCGAACCCGAGGATCGAATTGAGCGGCGTGCGCAATTCATGGCTCATCCGGGAAAGGAAATCGCTCTTGGCATGGTTCGCGCGATCGGCCTCTTCTTTCGCCTCGCGCAATGCTTTTTCGATGCGTGACCGGTCGGTCACGTCGTGCGCCACGCAAAAAAGGATCCGGTCTTTTGCCGACCAGGTTGCCGACCAGAGCACGTCGACGATCGAGCCGTCTTTGCGAATACAGCGATTCACGAAATCCGTGATCTTGCCGTTTGTGCGCAGGCCTTTTTCAGCGGCGGTACTTTTGAGCTGATCATCGGGATGGACGAAGTCGATGAACGGGCGCCCGAGCAATTCCTTCTGGGTGTAACCCCAGAGCTGCTCGCACGCTGCGTTCACGCTCAGAAATCGCCCGTCCGCGTCGATCGTGCAGATCACGTCGAGGGAGTTGTCCATGATCAACTGGTTTTTCTGCAACGCTGCTTCCAAATCGCGCCGGCTCGCTTCCAGGGCGGCCTCGGCCGCTTTGCGCTCGGAAATGTCTTCCACCATCAGGAGGAAATGCTGCGGTTGATCCTTTTCGTTTCGAATCACGCTCGCCGTGCGGCTTACCCACAGGATTTCGCCATTCTTGTGGACGTAACGTTTGTCGCCGGTGAACCGCATCGTCCCCTGCAACAGGCTTTGCGCCAGCTGGCGCCCGGTCTCGATGTCGTCGGCAAAAGTAATGTCCTCAGCGGTGCGCTGGCGCAGTTCTTCGTTTGAATAGCCGACCATTTTGCAGAACGACGCATTGACGCGAAGGAACCGCTCGTCGAGCGCGAGCAGCGCCATGCCGATCGGCGCGCCTTCAAAAAGCTCGCGGAAGATCGCGTCGCCCGGCGCCAGATCCGCCGCCTTACCGGCAGCGAACGATGGTGATTCCGGCGAAGGCAGGGATTGGTTCATGCAAAGCGATGAAGGAGATGGTGGTCACGTGTGGATTTATCCGCATCTTGTTTAGCAGGCTGCGTTCCATCACCCGGCCCCGCCGCCGCCGCTTGCGCTGCGGGGCGGGATTGATTAAATGAACGTCCGCTCCACGGCACGAAAACGCGCCGTCCAACACGCCGGTTCTAAAATCTATGCACCATCTCCATTCATCATTCGGTTCGGGTCTCGTCCGCTTCACCTGGGTCAGCGCCGTTCTTCTGGGCTGCGCCATCATCACCCCTTGTCGAGCAGCCAAGCCCTCGCCATCGTCATCGCCGACCGATACCGCGAAAAAACCAGACGTGACTGCCTCCTCCGCCAACCCACTCCTGACCGAGAGCACCCTGCCGTTCAACCTCCCGCCGTTCGACAAGATCAAGGACGAGCATTTCCAGCCGGCGCTCGAACAGGGAATGGCGGATGAAATTAAAGAAGTAGAGAAAATCGCAAGCCAGACGGAGAAACCGACTTTCGAAAACACGATTGTCGCCCTGGAAAAATCCGGACAGCTCCTCGCCCGGGCCCGGCGGATTTTCTCGAACTTTGCCGCCTGCAACACGAACCCGACGATTCAGAAGCTGGAGAAGGAATTCGCGCCGAAGTTCGCCGCTCACGCGGACGCGATCCATCTCAGCAGCGCGCTCTTCGCGCGAGTCGAAACGCTCTACAACGCCCGGGAATCGAGCAATCTCGATCCGGAATCGAAATGGTTGCTCGAGCGTTACTACAAGGATTTCGTCCGGGCCGGCGCGAAACTGAACGAGGAACAGAAAACGCGGCTGAAGGCGATCAACGGGGAGCTCGCGAAGCTGACCACGGATTTCGAGCAAAACGTGCTCAAGGAAAAGAACGCCTCGTCGGTCGTGGTCGAGAAAAAGGAAGACCTCACCGGCATGGCCGATAACGAGATCGCCGCAGCCGCCAAGGCCGCGAAGGACGACGGCAAAGAAGGCAAGTTCGAGATCCGGATGCTGAATACGACCGGCCAGCCCGCGCTCGCCTCGCTTCAAAATCGCGCGCTTCGCGATAAGATCATGGCGACATCGCTGGCGCGAAACAGCCACGGTGGCGAATTCGATAACAAGGAAGTCGTGAGCCGCATCGCGAAATTGCGCGCGGAACGGGCGACGTTGCTCGGCTACCCGAACCACGCCGCGTATCAACTGGAAGATCAGACCGCGAAAGATGTCCCGACGGTGAACAAACTTCTTTCCGATCTCGCCCCGGCCGCGGTGGCGAACGCGAAGAAGGAAGGCGCCGACATGCAGCAAATCATCGACAAGGAAAACGGCGGTTTCCAATTGGCGGCCGGCGACTGGGATTTCTATTCCGAGAAAGTTCGGAAAGCCCGCTACGCCTTCGATGAATCGCAGCTCAAGCCCTACTACGAATTGAATCACGTCATCGTCGATGGC
>DATILK010000184.1:0-2661 GCA_035476555.1 Chthoniobacterales bacterium
CGGGCGCCATTTTGGAAATCAATGCGCTCGATCTCCGCTCCGGCGCGGCCGTGCACCTTCGCGCACACGGCCGCGACTGGTTGTTCGACGCTGGGCCGGCCCGCGATTACGAACGCGTCCTGTATCCCTATCTCCGCGCGCGCGGGGTGAATCGCCTCGATGGTTTGGTCTTCACCCACGGCGGTGCTGCGCATATCGGCGGAGCTGCGCCGCTGCTAAATGATTTTCAGCCGAGACGATTGATCGATAACGCCGCGGCCGACCGCTCGCTCTTGCACCGAAAATTCCTCGAGCTGCTGACAACAAAGAGGCGGGCGCCGCGTCCTTGTCGAGCCGGCGACGAATTCAAGATTTCGCGCAACGTCATGGCCCGCGTTCTTTTTCCACCGGAAAATTTCCGCGGAGATCGCGTGGACGATCAAGCGCTGGTCATCGAATTATTGGTCGACGGACGTCGACGTGTCCTCCTCATGTCCGACAGCGGCGAAGCCACCGAAGATTTTCTAGTTCGAAATCATCCCGATCTGCGCAGCGACCTTCTGATTAAAGGCCAGCATCATAGCGGAATCTCCGGCACGCCCGCTGTGCTCGATTGCGTGCAGCCGCAAGCGATCATCGCGACGTCGCGCGATTTTCCGGAGAGCGAGCGGCTCAAGCCGGAGTGGATCGAACCATTGGCTGCTCGTGGCATTCAACTGATCCGGCAGGATGAAACCGGCGCGGTGCAGCTGAGGCTTTTTCGCGATCGCTGGGAAGCGACGAGTTATGTGACCGGCGAAACTTTTCGCAGCTCCAATCGCTGAATCGGAACGCCGCGCTCCAGGAAGCGGCGCTCGAATTTGGTGGAAGGCAAAAGCCCCGCGGAATTCTGCACGACTACGAAATGTTTTGAGGCGGCAACCAGACGCGTGATCTGCCCAAAATACTCCGTCTCGTCAGTCGCGATGCGGATTGTTCCATTCGCAACGAGGGCCCGATGGAGCGCCGCGAGAAATTTTTCGCTGACGAGCCGACGCGCGGCGTGGCGGCGTTTCGGCCAGGGATCGGGAAACAATAAATAAAAGGCGCTGACCGAATGCGGAAGCAACAGATGCTCGACGGCATAGGAGATCTCGAATCGCGTCACCCGTGCATTCGTTAGGCCGGCGCGTTCGATTTTTCGAATGGCGCTCCGCACCCGTCCAAGCAGGCGTTCGATTCCGAGGAAATCTTTGTCCGGATTTTGAGCGGCTAGAGCAGTGAGGAGCGCGCCGTCGCCGGAACCAAGATCAACCTCGAACGGTGCAACTCGACCATAGATCCCCGGCAAATCGAAAGGCTCGAAACAATTCGCCGGGACGAGCTCGATCTCGCTTGCTATCGTTGAGGCAGAATCGGAGGACACGTCAGATGTTTACCAGACTTATTGCATTGCTTTTCGCCCTCGCCAGCATGGCGGTCCGCGCGGAGGAACCGGCGCCGGCGCAGACCCGGAAAGCCATTTTTGCCGGCGGTTGCTTCTGGTGCATTCAAACGCCTTACGACAAAGCCAAAGGTGTTGTCAAAACGGTCGTCGGCTATACTGGCGGCAGCGCGGAGGACGCGACTTACGAAAAAGTTTCCTCGCATCGCACGAAACACCGGGAAGCGATCGAAGTGACCTACGATCCGGCTCAGATTTCCTATGACCAACTGCTCGACATCTTCTGGCGAAATATTGATCCGACCCAGGCCGACGGACAGTTTTACGACATCGGCCCAAATTATATTGCGGCGGTTTACTACGGGAATGATGAAGAGAAAAAAATCGCCGAGGTGTCGAAGGAGAAGCTGGGGAAGTCAGGAAAATTTTCGAAACCGATCGTGACCGAAATCCTGCCGGCGATGCCGTTCTATCCGGCCGAAGACTATCATCAGAAATATTATCTGAAAAAGCCGGCCGACTACGAGGCGTATCACTCCGGATCAGGTCGCGAGAAGTTTTTCGAGAAAACCTGGAGCGCGGAAAAGAAAAAGTAGTTTAATCGACGATGGGCGCGCAGCTTTGCCACCAAGGCGCGCAAACTGTCGAACTCCATGAAATTCCAAATGCGATTGGAAGGTATGGGCGCTGTGGCGATAAAAGGTCCGACGGCATGAAGTTCGGTGAGCGGACGACCTTCATGCAAAACCTCACAAGCAAGTTCAGGCCACCGGAAAGCGCTGTGGGCTGCGCGTCGAAAAGCCCGAACCAGAATGCCAGGTCTTGTTTCGGCTTTTCTCGCCAGTAACTCAGCAAGATCGGCGTTCGAAAGCGGTCGGGCCACATTCAATTATCGTGAGTCGCCCTACAAATCGACCGTGATTACGCTCGTACGAAAGTCGGACGGATCTCGCGGCACGGCCGTTGCTTTAGGTATTCGCGCGAGCCAGGAAGTCACTCACTAAATCTAAGGTTACAGGACGTTCCTTTGGCCTTCGCGGCGCGATCAGAAATGATCGCGCTTTTTTTTAGAGCCGTCAGGGTTTCGTCAACGAGGGGACTTGAACGAACGCCGCCATCGGCGAAGTGGTCGCCGCCTGTTCAAGCGCGCTGAAAGTATAGAGCTCGGCTTCACTGGAATTAACAAACTCCGCCTGGCTGACGGCCAGCGGTTCGTTCAGAATTCGCGAAAGCTCCTGCGCCAGGACAATGGCGATAGC
>DATILK010000185.1:0-3287 GCA_035476555.1 Chthoniobacterales bacterium
AATCCCCTTCGTCTTCTTCCACCGGCTCGGCTTTTCGCACGCGCGTGTCGCCTGTTTCGGGGCGCGATTTTTTCTTTCCGTTTTCCTTGTAAACATCTTTCAGAACCATCGCGATCATCGGCGCGGCCGCGCTGCCGCCGTGCGCTTTGCTGCCGACGTCGCCTTCGTAAACGGCCGCGAACGCGTATTGCGGCTTGTCGGCCGGCACGAACCCGGCGAACCAGGCCGCGGTTCGCTCCTTGTTCTTCGGTCCCCATTGCGCCGTCCCGGTTTTTCCTGCCACCGACACGTTATCCAGACTCGCCTGATGCGCCGTGCCGCCAGGTCCATTCACTACATCGACCATCGCCGTTCGTAGCTGGGTCATCGTGTCCGCGGACGCGCCGAGCGTTCTCTTTTCGCGGACCTGGAACGCCGTTACGATTTCGTTGTCGACGGTCTGCACCTGTTGCACGAGGCGGGTTTGGTAAAATGTCCCGCCGTTGCCGATGATCGCCATTGCCTGGGCCATTTGCAGCGGGGTCGCCTGAGTATCGCCCTGGCCGATGGAAATGTTCGCGATATCGCCGTTGAGCAATTTCCGGCCGTGAGTGGCTTTCATGAACTGGTCGTTAGGCACGCGTCCATCCACTTCGCCGCGCAACGGGATGCCCGTCTTGCCGCCAAACCCAAGTCGCTGCGCCCATTCGATGATCGGCTCCGCGCCCGTTTTGATTCCGACCTGATAAAACCAGGTGTCGCACGATTCGGTCAGAGCCTCGACGAAGTTGAGCGCGCCGCGATCGGTCTTCTTCCAATTGTGGAAGACGACGTTGCCGATCTGAATCGACGGCACGCAGTTGTATTCTTCATCCGAACGAACGGCACCGCTCTCGAGCGCGGCGATTCCGATTGCGACCTTGAAGGTTGATCCCGGTGGGTACGAAGAGCGGAAGGCGCGCGGCAGCAGTGGAATGTCGGGATCGTCCTGGAGCGCCTTGAATTTCTCGGCGGAGATCGTGGGCACAAACGCATTCGGGTTGTAGGTTGGCCACGATGCCATCGCCAGAATGTCGCCCGTGGACGGTTCCATGATGACAATCGCGCCGCGTTTCGCTTTCGCTTCGAGCGCGTTCTCCGCCAGTTCCTGTAAATGCGCATCGAGCGTCGTCACCACCGTGTTTCCCGGCACCGGCGGCGTCGTAATTTTCTCGGAAGTCTTCCGGCCGTCCTTATCGAACGTGATTTTGTATTCGCCGTGCTTGCCGGTGAGAACCTGGTTGAACGTTTGTTCCAGTCCTTCTCGTCCTTCTGTTTCCGGCCAGAGCACTTCGTGGTTGTCGATGATCCCGTCCGGATTACGCCCGGTCTTTCCGCTGTAACCGACGATTTGTCCCGCGACTCGCCCCTGTGGATAAATTCGGACGTAATACGGCCGCAACGTCATGTCCGCCGCCAGCCGCGGCCTGAGATCGTCCGCTTCTTTCTCGCTCAAGTTCTGCGTGATCTCGAGCGGCAGGATGCCGCGGTTGTGGTAATGCCGTTTGATCAGCTCGTCGGAGATTTTCAGCGAGCGGCCGAGCAATTTTTCTGCGGCCTGAATTTTTTCGTGCGCGTAAGTGAGCAGCTGCGGGTCCGAGAAGTCGAGCGGCGTTGGGAAAGTGATTGCGACATTGAACATCAATCGGTTTTGGGCGAGCGGGACGCCATAGCGATCCGTGATCAATCCGCGAGGCGCCGGAATATCGAGGACGTAAGTTCGCGCCAGCTTTTGGGTCTCGAAGGTCGGGACGATTGTTTCTTCCACCGCCGAACCGCTGACCGACGGCGAGGGCGATTCGGTTTGCGCAAGCAGACCTGGCGACGCCGCGATCAGAAAAAGAAGAACTGCCGGCGTTCGGAACTTCACAAGCGCAACTGTGCTGGCCACGCTTGAATCGACAAGCGGAATCCTAATGGCGTTCGAGAAACCGATGAACTTCCTGCGCCAGCTTCGGCCCGATCCCTTCCGTCGCGGCGATCTGCTCGACGGTCGCTTTCCGCAGGCGATTGACCGACCCAAATTTTCGCAGCAGCAAATTTTTCCGGTTTTGGCTCACGCCCGGGCAATCGTCCAGAATACTTTCGCCGATCCGTTTCTTCATCAACAGCTGGTGATACGTGTTCGCAAAACGGTGCGCTTCGTCGCGAATCCGCTGGAGTAAACGCAACGCACCCGAATCCGGCGGCAGCACCAGCGGCAGCGCGCGGCCCGGTCGATAAATCTCTTCGTATTCCTTCGCCAGCCCAATGATCGGCAAGTCGTGCAAACCGAGCCGCTGCAGTTCGCGGCAGGCCGAAGAGAGTTGTCCCTTGCCGCCATCGACGATGATCAAATCCGGCAGACGAACCGCGACAAACTTCAAGGCCGCGCGATCGAGCGCCTCCGCCGGATTCTCCTGCGAAAATTCTGCGGCATCCGGATTTGCTTCCCGCGCCTCGAGGAGCACACGCGAATAACGGCGGCGCACGACTTCGGCCATGCTCGCGAAATCGTCTTGTCCTTCGACGGTTCGGATCCGGTAACGCCGATAATTATCCTTATCGGGAACGCCGTTACGGAAACAGACCATCGAAGCCACGACGTGAGTCGTGGAAATATTCGAGATGTCGAAGCATTCCATCACGACGGGAAGGCGCGTCAATTGGAGCGCGTCCGCCAGCGCCCGCACGTCGCTCTCGGGATCGATCGCGCTTGGCAGGCTGTGGCGGGTGAAGCGGCGCGTCGGTTTTGTCGTTCGGCGCAAGTCCTCCAGCATGTTGCGGAGGTCAGCCGCCTTCTCGAAATCGAGTTTCTCAGCGGCTTTCTGCATTTCGTCTTCGACCGCCTCGATCATCTCGCGCGAATGCCCTTCCAGAAAATCGCAAGCTTGTGCGACGCGTTCCCGATACAGCTCCGTGCTGATCTCGCTCAATCGTGTCGGCACCTGATACGTCGCCGATTTTAATTCGCGTTCCGTCGGCGAACCGCGACCAAACGTCAGCACGCCAAATTTTTTCCGCATGAAGTTCAAGGTGTGCCGCAACGCGCCCGCGTGTGCGTACGGACCGAAGTAACGCGCGCCGTCGTCCTTCTTGAAGCGCGCCAGCCGAAACCGCGGCCATTCCTCGGTCGGATCGACTTTCACAACGAGGAAGCGCTTGTCGTCGCGGAAAGAAATATTGTATCGCGGCCGAAATTCCTTGATCAGCTTGCCTTCGAGAAGGAGCGACTCGGGCTCGCTCTGGACCGTGTGCGTTTCAAAATCCCAAACCGCATCGAGGAGCGC
>DATILK010000186.1:0-7859 GCA_035476555.1 Chthoniobacterales bacterium
TCGGTCAGAGTGTCGTGCTGCCAGCCTCCCGACTGCTCGATGCAGCTCCTTCGCCAGACTCCGGCCGTTCCGTTGAAATTGAAGAACCGTCCGCTGCGGCTGCGCGCCGTCTGTTCGAGGAGCAAGTGGCCGTCGAGGAACATCGCTTGAACGCGGGTGAGCAATGAGTAGCCGCGATTCAAGTGGCCCCAGCGCGTCTGAATCATCCCGACCTTCGGGTCGGTGAAAAAATGGATCGTTCGCTTCAGGAGGTCTGGCGTCGGAACGAAATCCGCGTCGAGGATGCAGACGAAATCGCTTTCCGTCGAAGCCAGCCCGGTCTCGAGCGCACCGGCTTTGAAACCGGTGCGGTCCGTCCGATGGATCAACTCCACGTCGAACCCGCGTCCCTGCAATTCCGCCACGCACGCGGCCGTCAGCTCCCTGGTATCGTCCGTCGAATCGTCCAGCACCTGGATGTGGAGAAGATCTTTCGGATAATCGATCTCGCTCGTTGAACGCAGGAGTCGCTCGACAACGTAAACTTCATTAAAGATCGGCAGTTGCACCGTCACCCTCGGCAACTGCTCGAAATGGCCGGCCGGCACAGCACCGCGTTTCCGGTGCTTCAAAAACAGGTAAATGATGACGTAACGATGAATGCCGTATGCCGAGAGGCCGATGAGCACGCTCATGTAGCAAATCGTCCAAATGATCGAGGCGAGGCTTCCTTGCATATCGGATTAGAGAAACTGCTCCGACGCATTGTTCGGAGCAGGGCGACATGATGCCGCTTCCCTCGCATCCGTCAAATCAAAAATCGGGGGTTTGCCCGTGAGAAGCGGAGGCATTTTTCGAGGGACAAAGAGGTGGTTTGGGCGAGTTTAGGGGGACAGTTGCGCCATGCAAGCGAGCGGCTGTCGGCACGCGAATCAATTGAGAATGAAGGCCATCATCAGGCTGGGAGTTGCTCTTATTATATATACAGGCGCCTGGTCTCTCCCGGCGGAGGAACCAGTCGAGCATGAGCGCGAGGAGCTCGGGGTCAATCCTTATACCGCGCCCTCGGTGGCCGAGATTTTCCAGCAGCTCGACGATCTCAAGCCGCTCCCCTACGAGCAATTGAAGCGCGATTTTCCCCAGGCGGCCCGCGCGAGCCGCGAACAAATGGGAATGATTTTCGGCGGGCTCGTCGCTGACGGCTTCCTGATCGTCGAAGCGCAAAAACGAAACCTGGTCGAGGACCTCGGTCGCGTTTTGCTGCGCCAGGCGCGCAGTCTGGGCGTGGGCGATCGCGTGATGCGCCACAGCGCCAGCCTTACCGAATTGGGAAAAAAAGGGGATTGGACGGCGGTTCGGCGGGAATTGATTTCGACCCAACAAGACGTCGAGGAGGCGATGACGGAACTCAAAGATCAAAAAATGGCGCACCTCATCAGCCTCGGCGGCTGGCTACGCGGACTCGAGATTTGCGCCGGCGCGGTCGAGAGCAACTACACACCGGATCGCGCCGCCGTTCTTTGGCAGCGGGATTTGATTAATTATTTTGCCGAAGAAATGAAAACGCTGCCGCCAGGCATTGCCCACAAACCGCTCTTCGAAAAAGTGCGCGCCGGCGTGAACTCGATTCGCGATCTTCTCAATCGCGCGCCTGAGGCGCCGCCGCTCGACCAGGTAAAGGTGCTCCACGCCAAAGCAAAAGAAGTCAACCTGGCGATCGCCGCCGATTAGCGGCGCGCAATTTCATCCCTTGCCGCGACGATAGAGAGAGCCGAACTTTTCCCGCGATGTCGTGGCTCCAGTCCATTCCATTTCTCGCGCATCTCACGCGGCGGGATCGGGACCGGCTCGCCCGTTACAACATCGTCATCGCCATCCTGCTCGCTGGCTGGTTTCCCTCCATCCTCATGCTGGTCGTCTCTTACACGATCCTGACCAACACGCTCGAAAGTAAAATCCTGCACGATCGCCAGACCTTTGTGCAATTGATCGCGCACCTGGTCGGCGACGATCTCAGCCACACCGGCAGCGTGATCGAGTATTATCAAACGCAACCTGACGTCGCGAAAATCATGGCCGGGCCGGCGGCCTCGACCTTCGCGCAGCAGTGGCTCGCCCAGACCTTCTATTCCCATCCCCGCATCGACGGAATGTTCATCACGGATATTGACGGCAACCTGATCGCGTCGTTGCCCGCGGTTGCGCCGTCGGATGCGCCAAGTTTTTCAGCCGCCCTTTGGCGCGAAGGCGCGATGGGATCGCCCGACGTTTACGTTTCGCCGGTTCATCCGCGCCCATCGGACAGTCGCATGGCGACAGCGATCGCCGGCGCGGTCCGCACGCCGGAAGGTAACGTCGCCGGTTACCTCGGCGTCTGGGTTCTCGTCGAACGCATGGGGAAGCGCTTGTCGTCTATCGATTTCGCGGAACAGGCAATCTGCCAGATCGTCGATCAAACTGGCGCGCCGCTATTCACAAACAACTTCGCGCCGAACACCGATCCGGCGCCGCCCCGGATCACGAAAATCATCGACGAAATCCGGGCGATGAAAACTGGGTCGATCGAGCGCGATGGAAATATTTATTCGTTCACGACCGTCGAGAGCACCGGTTGGATGACGATTGTCGAACAACCAAGAGCCGTCGCGTATCGGCCGGTGCGCGATCTCTTGGATAAAATTACGATCCCGGCCTTGTGGCTGATCGTCGTGACGGCGGTCGCTGCCTGGCTCGCGGGAAGAGTCGCGCGCCGCCAGGCCGAAGCCTCCCGGCGGATCGAGCGCGAAGTTATTTTCAACGAAAAAATTCTCGCGAACATGCCGAGCGGCATCGCGCTGGTTGATCCGGAGTCGCGTCACTTTATCCAGGCGAACCAGGCGTTCGTCGACATGGCGCGACGCTTTGGTGAGCTGCCGGACGGACGAGATATTTACGAAGCGATTTACGACGAGGTGAAAATCGCCCCGGGCGAAGCGATCGAGCGCGTGCTGGCGTTCGGCGCGCCTTACCAGCTCGTCGAGCACGCTTTCGTGGACCGCGATGGGATGACGCGTTTCGTGAACGTGAACCTGCTGCGGCTCCAAACGTCCGAGCAAACCATCCAGGGCGTGCTTTATCTCATGGAAGACAAAACGCGCGACATGACGTTGCGCCAGGAATTGATCGGCGCGAACGCGGCCAAGGACCAATTCCTGGCCCTGCTCTCTCATGAATTACGCAACCCGCTTTCGCCGGTCATTGCGATGGTGGGCGAATTGGAAGCGGGCGCCGGCGATTCGCCCGACGTTCGCCGAGCGCTCGAGGTCATTCGCCGAAACGTCGAGCTCGAAGCGCGGCTCATCGATGACTTGCTCGACGTGACTCGCATCTCGAAAGGAAAGCTTCAGCTCAGTCTCGAAACCGCGAGCGTGCACGAAATTCTGCAGCGCTCCTACGAAATCTGCCGCGAAGAAATTGCGGCGAAAGACTTGAAGATCGAGTTTCGGCTCCGCGCCGAGCGGGCCTACGTGGAAGGCGATCCGGCACGACTGCAGCAGGTGTTCTGGAATCTCGTCAAGAACAGCGTGAAATTTACGCCGGAAAAGGGCCGCATCGTCATCGAAACGTTGAATCCCACGCCGGACGTGGTCGAAATTCGGACCACGGACACCGGCATCGGCATTGAGCCCGACCAAATGGACCGGATCTTCAACGCGTTTGAGCAGGGCCAAAGCTCGATCACCCGCCGCTTCGGCGGTCTGGGCCTCGGCCTCGCGATTTCCAAGGCGATGGTCCACGCTCACGGCGGAACCATTAAAGCCGAAAGCGCCGGGAAAAATCGCGGCGCCACTTTCATCGTCACGCTGTCCACGGTCGCAACCCCCGCGGTCGTGCCCGCTGCACCGGAATCGAAGGGACCGAGTGAGGTCGCCTTGAAAACGAGAAAAGCGAAAGGGACAGGTCCGCGCGTCCTCGTGGTCGACGATCACGTCGACACTTGCACTGGGATGAAAATGATGATGGAGCGCCGCGGCTATCGCGTCACCGTCGCGCACACGGCCGACCAGGCGGTGAAGAAAGCGGAAGACGAAGCATTCGATTTGGTGATCAGCGACATCGGTTTGCCGGATCGTTCCGGTTACGAGTTGATGCAGGAATTGAGCGCCACGAGAAATCTGCGCGGAATCGCGCTGAGTGGGTTCGGGATGGAGAATGACGTAAGTCGAGCCCGGGCGGCCGGTTTTTCCGAACACCTCACGAAACCGATCAACTTCGATCGGCTAGACGAAGCGATTCAGATGCTGCTCGCGGAACCGGAAGCAGCCATTCGATCCTGATCGTCAATTTACTGTCTGGACAGTCGCTGCGCTCTGTTGCTGTTCGGCGGCTTTGCGCTCCGACGCTTCCTTCAATTCGCGCGAAAGTTTTTCCACGCGCTGGCGCATGATTTTGCCAGCCTTGAATTTCACGGTCGCCCGCGGCGGGATCACAAAACTGCTGCCCGGTTCGTTGGGATTACGTCCGACTCGCGGCTTGGTCAGGCGCGGTTGAAAGACCCCAAAGTTGCGCAGTTCTACTGCGACATTATTCGCCAGGCTGTTGGTAATATGATCGAGCGTCCGCTGCACGACCTCAAAAACGTCGTGCTGCACCATCCCCGTCTGGTTGCTGATGGCCACAACGATGTCCCTCTTGGTGAGCTTTGGCATACACAAAGTAATCGTGCCCCGCTACTAAGATGGTGGGCAGGAATTGCAATTAAATTCGAAGGGCTCCCCTGCCAGCCAACCCTCAATCTTACGACTTTTTGTCCCGGATGCGGGTTAGGTCGTTGCCGGACGACTGAAAAGCCGGCTGAGGTAATACGAAACCGGGCTCTGTTCCGCGAGCGATTTGCGCCGGGATTTCAGTTGCCCCTGGATCACACCGAGCTTCGTGAAAACGCCATTCCATTCCGTCTCCAGCCGCCGCACGTCCTCATTCGAGAGTTCGCGGACACCGCGGACTGAGACACCGCGCTGAAGCACGTTCATCGCGCGGCCGGAGAGTTCGCCGAGGACCCCGAGCGCGCCGAACACGTGTTCTGTTTCCTGCAAAAGATTCGCGCGGATCTCCGTAAATTGCCGCTCCTGCTCCGCCGAAATGATCGGACGCGCCTTGTCCAGACCGTAGGTGATCAGGTCGTGAAGCTTCTTCCAGTTATCCACCTGAAGCGTGAGCAAACGCAGCTGGGTTTCAAGCGCTTTGTCTCTCATAGAGGACCGGTCGCGGAAAGTTCCAGGGTCTCGTCAAGCTTCTGCAAATTATCGATCAACAGATGAGCCCACGGCCGATCCACCGTCTGGACCTGGCTGATGATGCCTTCTTCAAAATAAAACCGGCCCTGACGCCAGCGGAAAATCTCCGCCACGGCGGATTCGCCTTCGAGGGAACCGTAAACGGCATGCCGAACCGAGCCATGCGCGAGATAAATTTCGCTGTTGCCGCGGCCCGATTTGAAAGTAAAACGTCCGCTCCGCTGGCCGAGGCAGCTCATTTGGAGAATTTCGGCAGCGGAAAACTGGTTCAGGTTGCCGATCAGGGAATGGCAGGGATCGATCCCTTCCGCCGGCGTTCCACCTTGCGCGAGCGACGACACAAATTCCTGAAGCTGTTTCCGAAGATTTCGCTCGGTGGTGTCGCTCGCGATGAGCGTGACTTTTTGCTGTCGGGCAATCCCGGATGCCGCAGCATCCTTGGATCGCGGCGAGAGACACACGATCTTGAGGGAAGGGAAATGCTGCCGTGCGCTGGCCGCCTGTTCCACCGCAATCGGGTTCTCGCCTTCGACCACGAAACCGTCGAAGTTCTCGGCGAGCAAAATGGACACTGCTTCCGGCATGGTACGGACCACGCGGGTCTCGATGCCGTCGAATTCGTCGAGAATGGCCAGAGATCGGTCCTGAAAGACCGGGTCGGCATTCAATATAAGGATCCTGGTTTCCACAAATGGCGCGTCAGCGGTAAAAACTAAGCAGGAATCTTGCCTGCCTGCGCCGGGAGGACGGTCCAGTTATTTCCGCCAGGGCTTCCGAGGCGGCGGCGCCGCAAAATGAGCCGGCGCTACCTCGTGCGCCGTTCGGAAATGCAATTTTGCGACTTTCCGCAGCGCCTCCGGGCCGCCGTTTTCGGCTACCTTTTTCGCGACGCCCTTTACGTCCGCCGAAACTCCTCGCCCGAGTCTCACGCCGAGCGCCTTGCCTCGGCTTTCCAGCCAATCGATAAACGCTTCGCGGGCAAGGATCGACGCCGCGGCCACCGCGAGGTCCGATTCGGCTTTGGTTCGTTGCTCCAGGCGAATTTTCTGCCCGTGCTTGAGCAGCGCCTTCTCGATCACGCTCGCGTCGGCGAATTTGTCCGACAACGCCCGCGGGCAATCCGGTTTTCTTTGCAACAGATTCTCAATCACGCGGGCGTGCCCCCAGCCGAGGAGGCTGTTGAGGTTCGCGAACTTTTCGTAGAGATCGTTGTAGCGCTCCGGACCGATCGTGACCGTGTCGCCAATCGCACCCGGCGTTGTGCGGATGATCTTCGCCAAGTCCCGGATCCGTTTGTCGGAGCCGATGCGTTTGCTGTCCTGGATTCCGGCGTCGAGAAACTTTCGCGCGATCTCGCGATCCACGTAAACGCCGGCAATAACCAGCGGCCCAAAGAAATCGCCCTTCCCGCTTTCATCGATCCCGAAATGCGGCTCGAACATTTCCGGCGAATGCACTTCCTCGTAACCAAGCTTCGCCTCTTCGAGAATTTTCGGCTCCAGCTCGAACTGGACGAACTCTTCGATCCCCTTCCCTTGCAGCAGGATCTTTGGCCCCTTTTCGTAGACCGCCACGCTGAGTTTATTTTTCTGCGCGAAAAAAAGTGTGTAAGGCCGCTCGGCAAATTCGAAGCCGAGATCCTTCAGCAACGCGCGGAGCTTCGTGGCTTGTGCTGACGTGAGCGGATGAGTGTAGGAAGTCATTCGTCGGAAGGGGCAAACGTTCAACGCCGAACGCCCAACGTCCAATGTCGAATGAAAGACTCTGAATTCGGCGTTGGACGTTCGGCGTTGGGCGTTCGACGTTTTCTTCAATCACGTGGATCCCGCTTCCGCTTCGTCCTTCCGCCGCGCGCTTCTTTCCTGGTACCGAAAAAACGCACGCGATCTTCCCTGGCGTCGCACCTCCGATCCCTACGCGATTCTCGTGTCCGAGGTGATGCTCCAGCAAACCCAGGCCGCTACTGTGGTGCCTTATTATAATGAATGGCTGCGGCGGTTTCCCACTGTCGCGGCTCTCGCGACGGCTTCAGAAGATGACGTCCTTCACGCATGGCAGGGGCTCGGCTATTATTCTCGTGCGCGAAATCTGCGGGCGGCGGCGATCGCTATTACAAAAAAACATGGCGATTGGTTTCCGGATTCGCCGGACATCATCCGTGAATTGCCGGGCATCGGTCGCTACACTGCAAACGCCATCGCGACGTTCGCTTTCGATCACGCAGTTCCAATCGTCGAGGCAAACATAGCGCGCGTTTTGGCGCGGGTCTTCGATCTGCAAACCCCGATCGATACGAGTGCCGGACGCGAACAGCTCTGGTCTCATGCCACTGAACTTCTGCCGAAGCGAAAGGCCGGCGAGCATAATTCGGCCCTGATGGAATTGGGAGCACTCGTCTGCGGAGCGCGTCCCAAATGCGCGGTTTGTCCGGTTCGACGTTTCTGCCGGACGACTGATCCTTTCGCCCTGCCGCGAAAGAAGCCGCGACCCGCACTTCAACTTCGAACGGAGAATCACGCCTTCGTCGCGCGCCGCGGACGTGTCCTGCTCGAACAATCAACCGATCGCTGGCGCGGAATGTGGATCTTGCCCCGACTAAATCGT
>DATILK010000187.1:0-10603 GCA_035476555.1 Chthoniobacterales bacterium
GCGCGGATCGACCTTTGAAATATCGTGCGCGCCACTCGTTTCGAGCAAGACGGTGTGGCCCGCGTCAGCCAGCATCGTCATGAGCGGTAAGACATTTTTTTGCAGGAGCGGTTCGCCGCCGGTGATTTCGACGAGCGGACAACGAAACTCCGCGACCGCCGCGACGATTTCCTCCAGCGTCTGCTTTTTCCCCTCGTAGAACGCGTATTCCGTGTCGCAATAATTGCAGCGCAAATCGCAAAACGTCAGCCGAACAAAGACACACGGCTCGCCTGCCCAGGTGCTCTCTCCCTGGATCGAATGATAAATCTCATTAACGGTCAGAGCCTTCTGGCGCTCGGTTACTATCTCTTTCATTCGGCGTTGGACGTTGGGCGTTGGGCGTTCGACGTTTTCCCCTCCTCGCGAAATTACCTCAATGCTAAACCGAATCGACCAATGTTTCGCTCAGCTGCGCGCTCGCAACGACAAAGCGTTCATCGCTTATATCTGTGCCGGCGATCCGGATTTGCCGCGGACGGTTGATCTCGCGCTCGCCTTGGAAAAGGCCGGCGTCGATATTCTCGAGCTCGGCGTTCCATTTTCCGATCCTCTGGCGGACGGCCTGGTCAACCAGCTCGCCGCCCAGCGCGCGCTCGAAGCCGGGGCGACTGTTCCCGGTGTGCTCGATTGCATCCGCCAAATTCGCCGGCGATCGCAAATCCCGATCGTTCTCTACACGTATATGAATCCGATCTTTCAATTCGGATTCGACGAATTCCATCGCGAGGCTGCGGCTGCTGGTGTGGATGGATTGTTGCTCCTCGATCTTCCGCCGGAAGAAGATCAGCCCAGCGAGGGGCCGTTGCACATTCGGCTCATCGCGCCGACCACGCTTCCCGACAGGATCGGACAAATCTGTGCGCGTGCGGCCGGCTTCATTTACTACGTCTCGCGCGAAGGCGTCACGGGCGAGCAAAGTAGCGTCGCTTCTTCGTTAGGCGATCACGTTGCAGAAATTCGGCGGCACACAAAGCTGCCCATCGCGGTCGGCTTCGGAATTTCAACCACGGAGCAGGCGCGCGAAGTAGCGCGTGTCGCCGACGCCGTCGTAGTCGGCAGCGCGATTGTGAAGCGAATTGCTGACGCCGGAAATGCCGCCGATTTGCCGGCGCGGATCGCCGAGTTCGTCGCGCCGCTTGCTCGCGCCGTGAAAGATCACTGACGGGGCTTCAACGCCGCCGTTACATCCCGCACTTCGCTTTCGCTTCCTCGTAGCTCGAGCGAGAAGTCAGCAGGCCCGCCAAATATTTGTCCACCGGCGGCACAGTCATCGCGCGGGATAAATTCGACGGCTCGTCCAACCGGGAAAAAATCGCATGGACAATTTTCGAGCGCGGGACGCTGCGCTCGCCGTAGCCGCCCGGAATATTGCTCGACCAAAAACGGACGTAATCGAGTCCGGCCTTTCGTTCCGTCCCGAGAAAAATGACGGAATGACCGTGCTCGCTTCGGCCGACTTCCGGCGACCAGAAGATTTTCATGAAATCACCTGGCTGCGCCTGGGCGAAGTCGTCGAAGTTTTCGCCAAGATCCATTTCGTGGAAAAGCCGCGCCGTTCCCGGGCCATTGGCATTCCATCGGCCCCAGATGCCTTCGCCGTCGCGCTGGTTCCGAATGAGCAGACTGTCGAGGGTGGCGTAGGGAAGACTTAGGCCGCCGCGAGCACGCAATGCCTCGATCGTCTTGATGAACACCAAATACGTCGCGCCGGAGCAATAACTCGGCGACGCGGCGTCGGGGACGACTGAAAAAATGCCCGACTCAAAGTGGGCGGCGGATTGCAGTCGAATGGTGGCGGCGCGGGACGCGGAATACTTTCCGCCGGTGGGCATCGTGCGAATCTGATCGAGGATGAGATTGTTATACTTGCCCGGCGCGATCTGACCGACGCTGAGCCGAGCAGCGCCCAGGAAAACGGCGACGCCGACGATGATTCTGCCCAGGTTCCTTTTCAAAACTACGCCCTCATAAATAGAACTCGATTCCCCTTGAGGGCAACCGGTTTGGCTTTGCCCTCAGTTTGTGGTAACGAACTGCCCATGCTGCGTTTCATGAAAATGAACGGCGCCGGGAACGATTTCGTGATGATCGATAATCGGCTCGGCGATTTGCAGCTGGCCGCGGATCAGATCGCGAAGATTTGCGATCGGCATCGCGGGGTGGGCGCGGATGGCGTGCTGGTGCTGGAACGCGCGGCGAACGGCGCGGATTTTCGAATGCGCTATTACAACGCCGACGGCGGAGAAGCGGAGATGTGTGGAAACGGCGCCCGCTGTTTTGCGCGTTATGCGGATCGCGTGGCGGGCCCGCGAGAAAAAGTCTCCTTCGAAACCCCGGCCGGCGTGATTGGCGCGGAGCTGCAAGGTGAACTGGTCCGGTTGCAAATGAGCGATCCGAAAGATATGCAGCTCGGAATAACGATTCCGTTGCCGGACAAAAAAATCGCCGCGCATTTTGTGAACAGCGGAGTGCCGCATGTCATCGTGCCGGTCGACGATTTCGAAGGCGTCGATGTTCGCGGTCTTGGTTCGGCGATCCGGCGCCACGATCTTTTTGCCCCGAAAGGTGCTAACGCGAATTTCCTGAAGGAGCGCGGCCCGCGACAGATCGCCATCCGGACTTACGAGCGCGGGGTCGAAGACGAAACGCTAGCGTGCGGCACAGGCGTGGTGGCGAGTGCGCTGATTTTTGCAGCAGTAAAAAAGGTCGGCGGACCAATCGGTGTTCTCGTGCGCGGCGGAAACGAATTACAGGTCGGCTTCGAGAAAACCGGCGATCAGTTTCACAAAGTCACCCTGACCGGTCCGGCCGATTTCGTCTTCGAGGGGACGATCGACGTTTGAAATAGCAGGAAATGTTTCGAGGAACTTACACCGCGCTCGTTACTCCGTTTCGCGATGGCAAAGTCGATGTCCCGGCACTCGAAGCGCTCGTCGAAGGTCAGATCGCGGACGCGGTCAGCGGCGTGGTTGCCGTCGGCACGACGGGTGAATCGCCGACGCTTTCCGCCGCCGAACGCGAACAAGTCATTCGCGTGACTGTTGAAGTGGCGAAAGGCAAATGCCAGGTGCTCGCCGGAACGGGATCCAATTCCACGAGTGCGACAATCGCCGCGACGCGCGCCGCGGAAAAGATGGGCGTGGATGGAATGCTGATCGTCTCGCCGTATTACAACAAGCCGAGCCAGGAAGGATTGTTCCGGCATTTCCAGGCGATCGCGCAAGCCACGGCCGCGCCGATCATGCTCTATAACATTCCGGGCCGGTGCGCGGTCGATATCGGGCCGGACACCGTGGAACGCCTCGCGATGGATTGCGCCAACATCGTTGCGATCAAGGAAGCCAGCGGCAGCGTCGATCGCGTCAGCGATTTGCGCGCGCGCCTGCCGGAAGCGTTCACGATTTTGAGCGGCGACGATTCGTTGACGCTGCCGTTCCTGTCGGTGGGCGCTGTCGGCGTGGTGAGTGTGGCGTCGAATTTATTTCCGGCGGAGGTCGTTCATCTCGTCCAGGCATTTCGCGCGGGTGACACGAAGAGCGCGCTCGCGATGCATTTGAAAATGCTGCCGATCTTCAAAGACCTGTTCATCGAGCCGAATCCAGTGCCGGTGAAGACCGCGCTTTCGTGGCGCGGCGCGATGTCGGCCGAATGCCGGTTGCCGCTGTGCGAAATGAGCGCGGCGAACCAGGCGCGCTTGCGCAAGACGCTCGAAGCGTTTGCCGAGGTCGCGTGAAAACGCCAGTCCGCGTTTTATTGCTCGGCGCGAAAGGCCGGATGGGCCAGGCCATCGCGGCGGCAGCGCCGAAAGCGGACGTTGAGATCGTGGCCGGCCTCGATCTCGGTGATGACATTGCCAGGCACATCGACGGCTGCAACGTCGTCATCGATTTCAGTCATCCAAACGCCAGCAGCGAACTTGCGCGTGCGTGTCGCGAAGCGAAAAAACCGGCGGTCATTGGAACAACCGGCCATTCGAAAGAAGAGCGCGCGTCGATCGAGGAATTGGCGAAGTCCGTGGCCGTTATTTTGTCGCCGAATTTCAGTGTGGGCGTGAACGCTCTCTTTTGGCTCACGCAAAAGGCCGCACAAATGCTCGGCGAGGATTTCGATCTCGAGGTTACCGAGATGCATCATCGCCTGAAGAAAGATGCGCCGAGCGGGACCGCGAAGAAGCTCGCCGAGATTTTGTGCGAAGCTCGCGGCCTCGATTACGCGAAGAATGTTCGGCACGGCCGCGAAGGTTTGGTCGGCGAACGGCCGGCAAAAGAAATCGGCGTCCATTCGATCCGCGGCGGCGACGTCGTCGGCGATCACACAGTCAGTTTCGCCGGAGCAGGGGAACGGCTGGAGCTGGTCCACAAAGCGGCGAGCCGGGAAACATTCGCGCTCGGGGCGCTGCGCGCCGCGCGTTGGATTATCGGCAAACCGGCGGGACTCTATTCGATGGAAGATGTCCTCGGCCTGCGATGAGAGCCGGCGTCGCGCTCGGTTCGAATCTCGGGGAGCGGCTGGCGAATTTGCGGAACGCGCGCCGGGAAATTGTCTCGATGAAAGGGGCGCTGCCTCCCTTGCGTTGCTCGGCGATTTACGAGACAGAGCCAGTCGATTGCGAGAAGGGCGCCGCGAAATTTTTCAATGCGGTGATCGAATTTGGTTATGCCGGACAACCGGTCGAACTGCGGCGCGAGCTGGCCGGTATCGAACGAGTCCTCGGCCGGCCCGCCGTCCACGAGCGCAACGTTTCCCGCCCGATCGATCTCGACCTGCTCTATTTCGGCGAGATGATAATTGAAACCGCTGAGCTGCGATTGCCGCATCCGCGCATCGCCGACCGGGAATTTGTTCTTCGTCCGTTGGCCGATATTCGCCCGGACCTTGTCCTGCCCAGGCAAACCGAAACCGTCAATGTCCTGCTTATGCGTTTGCCGATGAGCGGAGTGGTGCGGCTGGATTTGGAGTGGTAAGGTCGGACTTCATGCAAGATTTTCGCGAGCTGAAGCGGCGCGGCGAAAAAATCACGGCGCTGACTGCTTATGATTACCCGACGGCGCGCCTGCTCGATGAAAGCGGGATCGAGATGATTCTCGTCGGCGATTCGTTAGGCATGGTCGTGCTCGGATATGACGACACGACGCAAGTGACGCTCGAAGAGATGGTCCATCACACGCGCGCCGCGGCGCGTGGAGTGAAACGCGCGTTGCTCATTGGCGATCTGCCAATTCACACCTACGAAGATCCGGCGCAAGCGGTCGCGTCCGCGCGCGCATTGAAGCAAGCAGGGGCGCAAGCGGTGAAACTGGAAGGCGGCGCGAGTCACGTCGCGCAAATCGAAGCGATCATTGCCGATGGAATTCCGGTAATGGGCCACATCGGGATGCTGCCGCAAAGCGTGCGCGAAGAAGGCGGCTACAAAGTAAAGGGTCGCACGACTTTGGAAGCCGACGCGCTTCTTGTCGACGCTGCGGCCGTGGAAAAGGCCGGCGCATTCGCCGTCGTCCTGGAAATCGTCGCGGCTGAAACCGCGCGCCGAATTACCGAAGCGCTCGAGATCCCAACGATCGGCATCGGCTCCGGTTCGCTTTGCGACGGCCAGATTCTGGTCACGCACGATCTCATCGGATTGTTCCCGTGGTTCACGCCGAAATTCGTTTCACCCGAAGCCCGCGTGGCCGATGACATTCGCCGAGCCGCCCAGGCGTTCATCCGGCGAACGAAGTCGGCGGAAATTTGACAACAACCTTGGCGTGCCGGTTCGTTCCCCAAGTTAGATGAGGACGTCCGAGTTCGATTTCGAGGAGGCGCTGCTCCAGGGGAGCAGGCAGCGGAACTGGCTCCTCGTGGGGCTGATTATTTCGCTCGCCCTTCACGGAGCGCTTTGCGGCTATTTTTATCGCACTGCCTATTTGCCGGTGAATGCCGTTCTGGAAGAACGCGTCCAGGTTCCGACTTTCAAAGTGAAGAGCGTCGAGCTGCAGCCGCTCGAGAAACCGGGCGCGGACCAGGCGAACCCCGCGGCGAAACCGGAACCGGACAAGACGGACGTGCAATTGCCCGATGACAAAAAGTCGTTCGATCAATTGCTGGATGATGTTCACGCGACGACCGCGATCCCGGACGATACCCGCGACGTTTTGCCCGACATGCCGAAGGTGGAACAGAATCCTGACTCGGTGATGACGGAGCTCGAGCAAAGCAGCGCGCAGACCTTGACGAAAAGTCCGAATGCGACGCGCGAACAAAATCTGTTGAACGACTCGGCCACCTCAGGCCGGCCGCAGCCGGCGTTGACCGGGACGGAGCTGGCGACGAGCACCACGATCAAGAAACCAAATACGTTCAACAAATTGCCGGGCGACAGCAGCGGACCCACTCGCAACAAGGCGCCGGGGTTTAGCGATCTCGATTCGCTGTTGTCCCAGAAAGGTCCGCTCGGTGCCGGCACCAAATTGCGAATGCCTGACGATCAATTGTTCAATTACGACAGCTCCGATCTGCAACCGAGCGCCATTTCGCAACTCCAAAAGCTCGGGACGTTGATCAAGCGCAACCCGAAAGCCACGTTCACGGTCGAGGGTTACACAGACTCGTTAGGCTCGCCTGATTACAATCTCGATCTGAGCCAGCGTCGCGCCGACAGCGTGAAAGAATATTTGGTGAACGTGATGGGCATCAATCCCGCCCAGATCGAAACGAAAGGCTACGGCGCCTCGAAGTTTTTGGTGACGCCGCGTTCGGTGATGGTGAATTCCCCCGAGGAACAAATCGAGATCGAGCGTCAGCGCCCAAACCGCCGCGTCGTCATCGTCGTCCACACCGAGGCACGCTGATTACCAGTTTTTGATCCACTGGGCCTGATTCGGTGGATTGTTGGTATCGGTGTTTCCCGCGGTGCTCCAAAGATCGAACGTCGGGTTATACCCGTCCGACCCTGTGGCTGCGAACGCTTTGACGGTCGAATATCCGTACGAGTTCCCGAACGGATCACGAATGAATAGTACTTTGGTTGTCTGATCGGTCGGACTTAGTTGGTTCGGTTTGAAAGCGAAGTAGCTTTTCAATTCGGCGCTGCGATCGGCACTGTTGTCGGCGTCTCCGCTAATGAGTTTATACAGAGCGAGGCTGGCGCTTGTGTAAGAAGCACTCATTGGATCGCCCATTGTATTCGCCTTGAGCGCATTTGTTTCCGCGGTGCTCGGATACACGCCATTATCCGCCTTGTAATTTTCCAGCGCCGCCGAAATCGCGGCGATCTCGGCTTCGGCGCGTGAGCGGTAGCCCTTCTTCTGGACGTAATTGGCTGTCGCCAGGATCAAACCGGCCAACACGATGATGATCGCCATCACGATGAGCAACTCGATGAGGGTGAACGCGCGGCGGCTCACGATTGTTGCTGCAACCCGCTGATGATGCTGATCAGCGGCATGAACAACGCGATCACGATGGTGCCGACGACCAACGCGAGAAATACGATCATGATCGGCTCCAGCAACGACGTCAGCGCCGCGACGGCGTTGTCCACCTCGTCGTCGTAGACTTCGGCGATCTTCAACAGCATCTCGGGCAACTGACCGGTTTCTTCGCCGACGTCGATCATGCTGATCACCATCGGTGGAAACGCGCCGCTGGCTTCCAACGGCATCACGATCGATTCGCCTTCCTTCACGCTGTCGTGCACCTGGGAAATCGCGCGCGCGATGACGCTGTTGCCCGCAGTCTCGCGCGTAATATTTAATGCCTGCAAAATCGGGACGCCGCTCGTCACCAGCGTTCCCAGCGTTCGCGAGAAACGCGAGATCGCGGTCTTGCGAATCAGGTCGCCGAAGAGCGGGGCGCGCAGCTTGATGCGATCAAGAGCATTTCGCCCGGCCCGGGTGCGAGCCACGACCTTGTAGGCGACAATCAGCGCCACGGCTACTCCCAGCAAAATCATCCAGTTGTTTTGCACGAACCCACTCACGCCGATGACGAAGACCGTGATCGTCGGCAGCGGTTTGTCGCCGAGCATGTCGTGAAAAATCGCTTCGAACCGCGGGACGATGAACACGAGCAGAAACGTCATGATTCCCACCGCGAGCACGAGCACGATCAGCGGATAGACCATCGCGGCGACGACCTTGTTCTTGATCTTCTGCGCTTTCTCCTGGAATTCGGCTAGCCGGGTGAGGACGACTTCGAGCACGCCACCGAGCTCGCCGGCCTTCACCATGTTGACGTAAAGATCGTTGAAGATGCGCGGATGCTGCGCGAGTCCTTCTGAAAACGTAGAGCCGCCCTGGACCGAATCCGCGAGCCCGTTGATCGTGGTTTTGAGAACCTTATCGCGCTCCTGTTTCGCGAGCACATTCAGTCCGCGGAGTAACGGCAGACCGGCATCGATCAAAGTGGCGAGCTGACGCGTGAAGATCATCATGATCTTTGGCTTCACCGTTTTTTTCTGGAACAGAACGATGTTCATGCCGCCGGATTTTTTCCGTTCCGCGCGCGGCTCTTTTACTTTCTTCTGTCGCGGGGCCTTGGGCTGAGGCGCGGCGGCCGCGCCTTCTTCGTAAACGTGCGTCGGAAAATAACCGGCGCGCCGCAATTCGCCGATCGCCTCGTTCGTTGTCGATGCTTCGACGAGCCCGGTCGATTCTTGTCCGCGCGAATCGAGGGCGATATAAGTGAACCTCGGCATTGTATAGGCCACATATTTACACGGATGAAACACGGATTGAAGAAAATCTGCTTCTGCATCCGTGAAAATCCGTGTTCATCTTTGGCTACGTGTATTTCAGCACTTCTTCGATCGTCGTGTCGCCGGCGAAAATGCTGCGCAAGCCGTCTTGGCGCAGCGTCACCATTCCGAGCTCGATCGCTTTTTCTTTCAGCGTCACCGTCGGTGCGCGTTCGTTGATCAATTCGCGAAGCGGATCGGTGATCTTCATCAACTCGTAGATGCCTTTCCGTCCCTTGTAACCAGTCTGGTTGCAGGCGTCGCAGCCTTTGCCGTAGAAAAATTTTCGGTCGCCAATGTCTCGCTTGGAAAGGCCAAGCTGCGAGAGAAGCATTTCGCTGGTCTCGTAAGTCGCGCGGCAATTCGGGCAGATGCTGCGGAGTAAACGCTGCCCGAGCACGGCTTCGAGCGTGGAGGAAATCAGGAACGGCTCGACGCCCATGTCGATCAAGCGGGTGATCGCGCCCGGCGCGTCGTTCGTGTGCAGCGTCGTAAAAACGAGGTGGCCGGTGAGCGACGCCTGGATGGAAATCTGCGCCGTCTCGAGATCGCGCGTTTCGCCCACCATGATGCGGTCCGGATCCTGGCGGAGAAACGCGCGGAGCGTCCGAGCGAAGGTGAGCCCGATCGCTTCGTTCACCGGCACCTGCACGATTCCCTCGAGGTCGTACTCGACCGGCTCTTCCGCCGTGAGCAATTTCGAATCGATCGTGTTGATCCGACGCAGACACGAATAAAGTGTCGTCGTTTTTCCCGAACCGGTCGGTCCCGTGACAATGAAAATGCCGTTCGGCCGATTGATGACTTCAAGAATGTAATCGTAAATGTATTCAGGCAGGCCGAGCGCTTCGAGATCCAGATTCACCGTCGATCGATCGAGGACGCGCAGCACAACGCTCTCGCCGAATTGCGTCGGCAAAGTCGAGACGCGCAGATCGACGTTCCGGCCCGCGACGTTTTTCTGGATGCGCCCGTCCTGCGGCAACCGGCGCTCGGCGATGTTCATGTTCGCCATCACTTTCACGCGCGAGATGACCGGCAACGCGAGATGGCGCGGCGGCGGCGCCATTTCGTAAAGCGCGCCGTCCACGCGATACCGGATTTTGAATTCGCTCTCGAACGGCTCGAAATGAATGTCGCTCGCCCGATCCTGGATCGCCTGGAACAAAATCAGATCGACGAAGCGGATGATCGGCGTCGCGTTCGCTTCCGCTTCGACGGCCTGCGCGTTTTCATCCGTCCCGCGCAACGCGAGCAGCTCGCCGGTTTCGCCGAGCTGCTTGAGGATGTCCTCCATGCTCGAGCTGTCGCTGCCGTAATAGCGCTTGATCCGTTCCTCGACTTCCTCGACCGGCGCGACGACGACGTGGATGTCTTTGCCGAGCGCAAAGTGCAAATCTTCCGCCGCCCGCAAGTCGAGCGGATCGACCAGCGCCACTTCGAGCGTTTGATCGTTCAGGGCGACAGGCAACGCGCGATGGAGCCGGGCCAGTCCGCCCGGAATCAGTCGCAGGATTTGCTCCGGAATCTCTTTGTCGTCCAGCTCGACCAATTCCGTTGCTAGCGCCTCGGCGATCACCTGGTAAAAACCGCGCCGATCCACGAACCCGCTATCGATGAGCGCCTGCTCGAAGGTTTTTCCATTGAGCTGCGCTTCCTGCAAAACGTCTTCCGCCTGCGACGGCTGGAGGACGCGTTGCTCGACGAAAATGTCCGCGACCTGTTGCGCGTTCATTTCAATTCACGTCTCCCAGCGTGATCGAAATCACTTCCTCGGCTGACGTCAGGCCAGCCAGAACTTTGCGGACGCCGTCTTCGCGCAAGGTGCGCATGCCGAGTTCGCGCGCG
>DATILK010000188.1:0-1936 GCA_035476555.1 Chthoniobacterales bacterium
TGGGACACGGGCATTCTGCGCGACCAACGTTACTTTGATATCGCCATCGAATACGCGAAGGTGGATCCGGACGATTTTTTCATCTCGATCACGGCGACGAATCGAGGACCGGAGCCGGCGGAATTGCACGTCCTGCCCACGCTCTGGTTTCGCAATACCTGGGCGTGGGGCCGCGGCGATCGGCGATGCGTGCTGCGCGCGAGCTCGGACCTGGCGGAGCGTTGCCCGACCATTCAGGCGAATCATCCCGCGCTGGGCGATTACACGTTGCACTGCAAAGACGCGAGCGAGTTGCTCTTCACCGAGAACGAAACGAATTCCGAGCGTCTCTTTTCTTCACCGAACCGGCACGAGTTCGTGAAAGATGGGATCAACGATTTCATCGTCCATGACCGAAAAGAAGCGGTGAATCCCGCCCGCGTCGGAACCAAGGCAGCCGCGCATTATCCGTTCACGATCGCGCCTGGCGAAAGCAAAGTGGTGCGGCTCTGGTTCGGCCGGGTTGGCGAAGCGGTGGAAGAACATCCATCCGGCGAGCCTGGAAAAATTCCACGGCCAATTTGTTTGCCGGTCCTGGAACAGGATGCGTTCGAGCAATTCGAGCCGGTAATGCGCGCCCGGAAGAGCGAGGCGAACGAATTTTACGCTGCGCTGGAACCGTCGTGTTTAAGCGATGAGCACAAGCTCATTCATCAGCAGGCGCTCGCCGGGATGCTGTGGAGCAAGCAATTTTATTACTATGTGGTCGAGGACTGGTTAAGCGGCGATCCGGGCCAGCCGGCGCCACCGCCCGAGCGAAAGAACGGCCGCAATATCGAGTGGCGCCATCTCTACAACGAGCGCGTTATGTCGATGCCCGATAAATGGGAATATCCGTGGTACGCGGCATGGGACCTGGCGATCCATTGCATCCCGCTCGCGCTGGTCGATCCGCTCTTCGCCAAGGGCCAGCTCGATATCATCATGCGCGAATGGTACCAACACCCCAGCGGCAAGGTGCCGGCCTACGAATGGAACTTTGACGACGTCAATCCGCCGGTGCTCAGCTGGGCCGCGTGGCGTGTCTACAAAATCGAGCAGAAACAGACCGGCAAAGGCGACCGCGCGTTTCTCGAAACGGTTTTCCACAAACTGCTGATCGCTTTCACCTGGTGGGTGAACCGGAAAGACTCGAAAGGGAATAATATTTTTGAGGGCGGCTTTCTCGGACTCGACAACATCGGCGTGTTTGATCGGAGCGCTCCAATGCCCGGCGGCGGCCATCTCGAGCAAAGCGACGGCACGAGTTGGATGGGAATGTTTAGCCTGAACCTGATGCGGATCGCCCTCGAGCTCGCACGGCAAAATCCGGTTTACGAAAATATTGCGACGAAGTTCTTCGAACATTTTCTCGGCATCGCCGGTGCGATGAACAATCTCGGCGGCCAAGGGATCGGGCTTTGGGACGACACAGACGAATTTTACTACGACGTCCTTCACATGCCGGATGGAGGTTATCTTCCGCTGCGCGTCCGTTCGCTCGTGGGCCTGATGCCGCTGCTCGCTGTCGAAACAATCGAACCCGAGCTGCTCGACGCGATGCCGGGATTCAAGGAACGCCTCGAATGGTATCTCGAGAACCGTCCCGATCTCGCCAGCCTCATCTCACACTGGCACCAGCCCGGCACCGGCGACCGCCGTTTGATCGCGCTCACGCGCGGGCATCGCATGAAATGTCTTCTCCGGCGCATGCTCGATCAGACGGAATTCCTCAGCGATTACGGCGTGCGTTCCCTCAGCAAATTTCACGCGGCAAATCCTTACGTCCTGCATTGGGAGGACGGGGAGCGCGTCGTTCGCTATGATCCCGCGGAATCGCAGACGAATATTTTCGGCGGCAATTCCAATTGGCGCGGCCCCGTCTGGTTGCCGATCAATTATCTGCTTATCGAATCGC
>DATILK010000189.1:0-4021 GCA_035476555.1 Chthoniobacterales bacterium
GCCTATGATGGGACGCCAAGTCTTTGCGCGCCGCCACGGCTCTACAACCAGATTGCCGTCCAGATCGCGGACCAGACTCGGCTCGGCACTCCGGAACTCGCGCGCCTGTTGGCATTGATCAACGTGGCGATGGCGGATACCGCGATGGCAGTTTGGGATTCAAAGTATTATTACGATTTCTGGCGGCCGATCACCGGCATTCGCGAGTCCGATCCGGGGACCGGCCCGTTAGGGGCCGGCGACGGGAACTCCGCCACCACCGGCGATCCAACGTTCCGTCCGCTCGGCGCGCCGGCGAGCAATCTGGTGGGTCCGAATTTTACGCCGCCGTTTCCTGCCTACCCGTCCGGACATGCCGGCTTCGGCGGCGCGCTCTTCGAAACGTTTCGGCGTTTTTTCGGGACCGACAAGATCGGGTTCACTTTTGTTTCGGATGAATTCAACGGTGTGACCAAGAGCAATGACGGCAATGTGCGTCCGTACCTGCCGCGCAGTTTCTCCACCTTCTCCCAGGCCGAAGAAGAAAACGGACAAAGCCGGATCTATCTTGGGATTCACTGGGCTTTCGATAAAACGGCCGGCATCGCGCAAGGCCGCAGGGTGGCCGACTACATTTTCGACCGGACATTTCGCCCGACCCGACATTAACGGCCCGACCTCCCCTCGGCGATACGCGCGATGAGCCAGGCACGCACGTAATCTTGGCGACCCAATGGACGACCTGAGCGATTATTTGAACGATCATCTTGCCGGCTCGGTCGCGGCGCTCGAACTCCTCGATCGTTTGGTCGAAACGTATTCCGGTAAACCGCTGGAACGTTTTTTCCGGGAGCTGCGCGACGACATTCGGAGAGACCAGGCGCAACTGGAGGAGCTGATCGCGAAGCTGGACCTCAAGGAAAGTAGCGTGCGGAAAGCGGGCGCTTGGATCGCCGAAAAGTTTTCACGTCCGAAGATCGATCTGGAAGCGGATTCGAAGTCGGAGCTGGGATTGTTTCTCGCTTTGGAAGCGCTCGTGCTCGGGATAACCGGGAAGCGTTCGCTTTGGCGGGCCTTGGGCGCTGCGTCGCGCGCGATGCCAGCGCTAGCGCGGCTGGATTATTCTGGGCTGGAGAAGGCCGCGATCGACCAATGCGAACGGGTGGAGGCGCGCCGTTTGGAAATCGCGCGCACCGTCTTCAACAAGAGCTGACGGGAGACGCCGGGATTTTATGCTTGAGTAAGGCGATTGCGGCATTCACGCTCAATACGTGAGAGCATCCGCCGCCGTCGAAAGCCCCGGGGCGCTCACCCATTTCGTCACCACTCGCTGGACTCTCATTCGCCAGCGATACGGTTCCCGCCAGCCCGGCAAGGCCGATCCGGGTCTGGCGCATCTGTGCCACGTTTATTGGCGACCGATCTTCACCTACATTTATCGGCGCGGTTATTCCGAAGCCGATGCCCAGGACCTCACCCAGGATTTTTTTCTCCTCATCATGGAGGGAAAACTTCTTCGTTCGGCTGACCCGGAGCGGGGCCGGTTTCGTTCGCTTCTCCTGCGGGCCCTGAACAATTTCCTGATCGATGCGTCCGATAAACGCCGTCGCCACAAGCGTGGTGGCCGGGTGAAATTCGTTTCCTGGGAAAACTGGATGATCGACGCGCCCGCCCAGTTATGTTTGCCGGCTTCGCGGCTGGAATCCTCTCCGCCAGCGGCCCTGTTCGACGTGGGCTGGGCAGCGGCGATTGCAGAAGAAGGATTACGCCGCCTGCGGGTCGAATGTGAAAGCAAGGGACGCCGCCGGGTATACACCGTTCTGCATCGTTACCTCACCACGGATCGCGACGAGATTTGTTATGAAAAACTTTCGCGCGCCCTGGGAGTGCCGCAGTTTTCAGTGAAAAGTTTGCTTCATCATTTCCGCAAGCGGTATCGCGCCCTCCTGCGAGAAGAGGTCGCAAAGACGGTAGGATCCGAAGCGATCGTGGATGACGAGATCCGTTATCTCTGCGCGACCTTGAGCACGGAACCCAATTAACCCATGAATGCCGGTCCCCCGACCAATTCTGCGTTCGACATTCTGAGCGAACCGCATGTCTGCGCAGAATGTCATTCCGTTTCGCGGTTGACCAACGGTCTCTGTTTGAATTGTCTTCTGCATAGCGCGCTCGAGGAAGACAGCGCCCCTTCCGGCAACGAGACATTCAAAGAGGTCCTGGCCGGCGTGAAATCGCGCGAGGGCGACTGGCACATCGCCGACCACGAGATCCTTGATGAAATCGCGCGCGGCGGAATGGGCGTGGTTTATCAGGCACGCGAACCGCACTCGGACCGCATCGTCGCACTCAAGTGCGTCCTTAGCTGTCAGGGCGATGCCGACCATATCGTGGCGCGCTTCCGCCGGGAAGCGGAGACCGCGGCGCGGCTCGAGCACCCGAACATTGTCCCCATCTATCAGGTGGGCGAAACGGCGGACGGTCTTCCTTACTACACAATGAAGTACGCCGCGGACGGCAGTTTGCTCCAGGTTGGCCGTCCTCTGCTCAATCATCCACGTCACAGCGCAACGCTCATGGTCAAGGTGGCCCGCGCTGTCCATTACGCACATCAATGCGGTGTGCTCCACCGCGATCTCAAGCCCGGGAATATTCTTCTCGATAGCCACGGCGAGCCGCTCGTGAGCGACTTCGGGTTGGCCCGATGTGAAGCCGTCTCCGGCTATCTAACCAGATCATTAACGAGTTTCGGCACGCCGGGTTACATCGCGCCCGAACAGGCGGATGGACCGGCGGCAAAACTTACCGCGGCAGCCGACGTCTACAGTCTTGGCGCCATTCTTTTCGAGTTGCTGACCGGCCAGACACCTTTCGTCGGCGACAACGCCTTTGCCGTCATGAAACGCTCGGCCGTGGAGCGCGCCCCGAAAGTCCGTACCCTAGCGCCGCATGTGGACCGGGATTTGGAAATCATTTGCGATCGCTGTTTGGAACGAGAGCCTGGCGATCGCTACCAAAGCGCTGGCGCCCTCGCCGATGACTTGCAAAACTGGCTCGATGACCGGCCGATTCTGGCACGCCCTCCGAATGTGTGGCGAAAAACTGGCCGCTGGATTCGTCGCAACCGAATGCTGGCGCTGGCGATCGCGGCGCTGGGCGTGATCGGAACTGGATCACTGGCTTGGTCCATTCGCGCGCAACGCGTCACCGCGCAGATGAATGAAAGCATCCTGGCGACGCGCTCGGTGGTGGTGCTTCCCTTTTTGGATCTGGATAGTGTCCGCGAAGATGCCGCTTCGACGGCGCAAATGATCGCGGTGTTGCAATCGCGGCTTAAAACGTTCGGACCGGCAACTGTTCGCCGCGGTGACGTGCCCGGTTGGCGCAAACCAGTGGAACTCCAAAAAGCCGCACAGGTGTTCCGAGGCCGAACGGTTCTCACCGGAACCGTGCGAAATCTTCAAGGGCGAAAGCGCACCACAATCCGACTCCTAAATCCGGCGAGCGGCGAATCGCTTTTCGTAAAGGTTCTCGAACAGAGCGACCTCCAAGTAAACGTATCGAATCCGACGCAAGACTGGACCCGCGACATTTATACAGTGTTAAGCACAGACGACTGGAGCGAGCTGACGAAATCCAATAGCGATCCCGATCCCGGTCAGCGCAATGACCGGGCGAAGGAAGCGATGGACGCTGGCCGAACTATCATGGACAGCGCGTATACAGCCGACGATACCGATCATGCCATAGACTTGTTCCAAAAAGCTATCGCTCTCGAGCCCAACTCCGCACTAGCCCATTGCTATCTCGCGATGGCCGCAACCGGACGCATGTATTTGGTAGCCGATCGCGCTTATCTCGAGTTAGGAAAAGCCGAGGCCCGCCGGGCGCTCGAACTCGCGCCCGATTCGATGGATGCCCATCGCGCTCTCGCCGGCGTTTACTTTCAGGAAGGCAAGTTCGATGAAGCCCTCGAGGAAGAAATCCAGACCTTGGAGTTCGAAGGAGTAACCCGCAAGACAGCGGGATTCGTCGCGATGGT
>DATILK010000190.1:0-2959 GCA_035476555.1 Chthoniobacterales bacterium
CCTAAACGGCGTGCGCAAATAAACTTTTCCATTCGCGACTGAGTTCATGGCGCAGCCGCCGGAAAGGGCAAGATGCTGCGATGGCCGCTGGCGATGGAGTGCGTTCAGCAACGCGAAGAAGGCTTCTTCGTACATGACCTGGGCGGACCGAGCGAGGTCTTTGTGACGTTGGTCGAGAGGCTCGGCCGCGTCGCGCTCCGGCCCGAGCAACTCTACCAACTCATTGGTGTAGAGAGTGCCCACTTCCGGCGCGCAGTCGTTCCAGCTGTAGGAAACGTTGTCGGTGTGATGCCGGAAATATTTTAACCCGAGCTGGAACGTGCCGTCCGGTTGAATGCGAACGAGCTCGCGCATTTGCGCGAGGAACGCGGGTTGGCCGAGCGGAGCGAGCCCCATCACTTTGTACTCGTCGCCGAAATGAGGGAAGCCGATGAACTGCGTAATGGCGGAGTAAAAAATACCTAACGAGTGCGGAAAAAAAACGCGCCGATCGATCGCGATCCGGTTACCCTCTCCCGCGCCCAGGGCTGTGCTGGCGAAATCGCCGAAGCCGTCGATCGAGATACAGGCCGCTTCTGGAAAACGCGAAACGAGAAAGGCCGACGCGAGATGAGCGAGATGGTGTTCGACGTGATGGACCGGCGCGCCTAACGACACGTTGTAGGCGCGTTCCAGCGCTTCGTGCACGGATGAAGCGCTCCGGATATTTTTCACCTTCTGAAGCATCAGCCGCGGGTTGGGGCGATGTCGCAGAACGAAAGCGAGCCGCCGCCAATTGTTCGCGCCGGGCTTGCGATTGATGGCGATGTGCTCGACGTCGCGCAACGTTACGCCGCCTTCGCGCAGACAGTAATCGATCGCTTGCGTCGGCAGACCCGCCCAGTGTTTAACGCGTCGAAAGCGTTCTTCTTCAGCCGCGGCGACGAGTCGGCCGTCCTTAACCAGGCAGGCCGCCGAATCGCCGTGATACGCGTTAAGGCCGAGAATGGTCATGAAGAGAAGTAGAAAGGCGAAAGTGGAAAGTGGAAGGCGCCTATTCTTTCAGTTTTCGGCCAATAGTCGTAAAGATGGCAAGTAACTCGGAGGATTCCCCGTGCAAATCCTTGGCAGCTGGGTCGGCGCCGATTCCGGACTCGATTAATAGTTCAATCCAATATTGAGTTTCCGCAGCTTCCTTCTCCACGGTGCCGATCTTGTTCGCGAAGTCGGCGCGCGAAACACCGCGGCCCGCTTCTCGATAATTTGCCCCAATGGATGTCGCCGAGCGAAGCAACTGCCGCACGAGGATATCCGCGTCGCGACTTCGCGGCAGCCGAGAGACAAACTCAATGACGCTCAATGAGAAAAGCTTCGTCCTTTTTTCCAGATCCTTCTCCATTTGCAGCCCTCACTTTCGCCTTTCGCCTTTCCACTTTCCACTTTCCACTTTCCACTTTCCTTCTACACGTCCGCCCAGCGTTTTTTGAGCGGCGGCAACTCGGAACCGTATTTGAAGATCATGCGGGCAAGCGCAAAGGCTATGCCGATGCGCGGAAGGACCATGCGCGGCTGCGCGAAGAAACGGAAGAGCCAGCCGAGGTGCCCGCGTTCCGCCCAGGCAGGGATCGCCTTTTCTTCGCCGGACAAAAGATTGAGTGCGGCACCTACGCAATGGATGGCCGGGCGGTAGAGAAGATAATCGCGCAGATAAAGGGCCAGTTCTTCCTGATGTCCGCCAGGCATTGCAATGATGACATGCTTCGGTTTTTCTTCTTCGATCCGCGTGAGGATCTCATAATCCTTTTCGGACGAAGCAGGAGCCGCGGCGACGAAAGAATTTGATGCGTTAGTGTTTGTTCCGGATGGGCGTAACCAAGCAGCCGCATGCTCTCGTGCACTCTCAGACGCGAAAATCCAGAACGCGTTCCCGGAAAGGTTTGCCTGGGCGAGAAGACTTTTGAAGTAAGTCATGCCGGAGATTCGGGTCAGCGGCCGGTGAAGCGCGAGGCGCGACAAGAGCACGAGCAGTCCGCTATCGGCGAGAGCAAGATCCGCATTCTGCATCGCATTCCGATAGCCCTGATCGTAGTTCAACTTTATCAGTGCCGGCGCCGCCGGAATGACGAGGGAACCGCCGTCCCGGGTATGGCGTTCGACGGCTTCGGCAACAGTTCCGGTAAAAAACCGCACTCCCAAAACTCGCTCGATCAGTTCCATCGCGTGTTATTCAGAATCGAAAAATGGCGGCAATGCCTGTCCGTATTTCATAATCATTCCCGGCAGCGCCAGGGCGCTCATGGCGCGCGGGAAAAACTTACGCGGATTCGCGAGCAGCCGAATGAGCCAGCCGAGATAAAGGCGATCGGCCCAAGTCGGAATCGCGACCTGATAGCCAGTGATGAAACCGAGCGCGGCGCCGATGCAATGGATTACGGGATACCGGAGGTCGGACGTCGGGGGTCGGAGGTCGGCGGGAGCAAAGAGTTTTTCGCGCAAATAGAAACCAAGCTTTTCCTGGACGCCGCCGCTGAGCGCGATGACGACGTGACCGGGCTTGCGCATCCGCATGGATTCGAGCAGAGCGGAATCTTCGACGCACGTTCCATAGATCGGCGCGACATGGCAGTCGTCAGCGGTGGTGAGGTAGCCGTGGTCTTGCAACCAGACCAGGGCAATGTCGCGAGCGCTTTCATCGGGCAAGACCCAGAGGATGGAGCGGTCTTGCCGAAAAGCGTCGCGGCCTAACAAGTCGTTGAGATAGGCGAGTCCGGAAATTCGTTGGAGCCGTTTTCCGCGCAGAAGCCGCCAGAGCAGGACCATGAATCCGCTATCGGGCAGAATGAGATCGGCGTGAGTCATGGCGCGGCGATAGATTTCGTCGCGCTGCAACCGCGTGAAACAAGTCCCGGACGGGGCAACGATCAGTGCGGCACTACTCAAAGCGCGATCGACCGCCTGGGCAACCGTTCCTTCGAAAAAA
>DATILK010000191.1:0-3107 GCA_035476555.1 Chthoniobacterales bacterium
GAAGAGATCGACAATGGTCCGATGCAAAACCGTGGCGCCGATCTGCGCCTTGATGTCGTCCCCCACGATCGGCAACTTCTTATCCGCAAAACGTTTCGCCCAGATCGGATCGCTGGCGATGAAGACCGGGATGTTGTTGACGAACCCGAGGCCCGCTTCGAGCGCGCAGGCGGCATAAAAACGCGTCGCCTCCTCGGAACCAACCGGAAGATAATTCACCATGATCTCGGCGCGCGACTTGCGGAGCGCTTCGATGATCTGTTCCCGGGTCGATTCCTTTTCCAGGGGCAGAAACGTCCGCGCCGGGTCGTACTCTTTCATATGATCGGCGCAGCCATCGAAGACGCAGCCCATCATGACGATCGCGCCCGTCGGCTTGATGTTGTCACAGAAAACTTTCGTGCAATTCGGGCGGGCGAAGATCGCTTCCGCGGCGTCGAGCCCAACCTTGCGGCGATCGATGTCGAACGCGGCCACGATTTCGATGTCCTGCGGTTCGTAAGGCCCGATGCGGCGGTGCATGAGGCCGATGTCCGCGCTGCCGTTTTTCGAGGGCTGGCCGTAAAAATTGATTCCCTGCAAAAGTGAGCTGAAACAATTCCCCACTCCAACGACCGCGATTCTGATTTTGTTCATTGCAGGAAAACTCCGAAACTAGCCCCTGGCCCCGGGGATGAGCAAGGCGGAAAGGTGGGCATCATAGAGCAAAAGTGCGGCGATGCAATATGCTGGTGGTATTTCGCGGCGAGAGGGGCCAATGGCCTTTTCCCTCGTTGGGATTATGGGAATTTTGTTGATAATGCTGCGGCGCGCGCGTGAGATAGCCTCGATGCGCCGTTGTGGGTGGGCCGTAATTCTGGTCGTGGCCTCGGGCTTGGGAGCGGGCGTTTCCAAGGCCGGGCCGGCTTTCACCGTTGATGAAGCCGTCGCAACCGCTCGCAGGCAGAACCCAGAAATCCTGATGGCGGCGAAACAACTCGAAGCCGCGAAGGGTGGCGTCACCGAAGCGCGCTCGGGATTCTTGCCGGGCGTGGTGTCGACGGGTTTGCTGCGGAAACGCGAGACCCTTGAAACTTCGCGGCTGCGTTCCAACGATTACGAAGCCTCCCTGCGCGTGATCCAAAATGTTTATACTGGTGGCGCCATCTCGAGCCAGTTGACGATTGCGCGGCTGAACGAAGAGAAGCGGGCGCTCGAATATCAAGCGCTGGTCAACCGCGTCTCGATGGATGTGCGAATGGCGTACTACGACGTGCTGTTGGATCGCGCCAAGATCCGCGTCCGCGAACAATCGGTCCAGGTTTTCGAGGAGGAACTAAAAACGCAAAAGGAACGGCTCGAAGCGGGTCTGGTCGGGTCGCTGAACGTCAGTCGCGCCGAGGTCGCGCTCGCGAACGAGCAGCCGGAACTGATCGATGCCCAGACGCGACTCCAAAATTCCGAGCTGCGGCTCGGCCAGCTCATCGGCGTCGATGCTTCAGGGAAACCGGTTTCCGTCGACGCATCCGGCCAGTTGCAATACGCGCCCAAACATCCCGACCTGAGCGAATGCCTCGCCTATGCCGATGTGCAACGGCCGGAAGTCCGCGCCCGGCAGATCGACGTCGAGATTGAAGATGCGCAACTGGTTCTCGATCGGAGCGAATCGCGTCCGCGGGTGGAAGCATTCGCCGGCTACGAAGTTTACAGCGAACGCGATCCGGAAGTCGGACCGGAATTCAACCACGGATGGGTCGTCGGACTGAACGGCACCTGGCACATTTTCGATGGGTATGCGACCCGCGGCCGGATGCAGGCGACGCGAGCGCGGCGCGAAGCCGCCGCTCATGCGCTGGAAGCCGCGAAACTTTCCGTCGCGTCCGATGTGCGAAGCGCTTTCCTCGATCTCCAGCAAGCCGACCGCGTTTTGCAATCGGAGACGCGCAATGTGCAGAACGCCGATGAAGCGCTCGAGATCGCAAAAGGAAATTTGGGCGCGGGCCTTGGAACGCAGCTCGATGTCTTGCAGGCCGCTTCCGATGTGACCCGGACGCGGACCACGCGGCTGAGCGCGATTTATTTGCACAACGTCGCGCTGGCCAAACTCGCCCGCGCCACCGCGCGCGAACCAGACTCGTTAGGCTTCGCGCCGAAGGTCACCAAAAACCCGCCGGGCTCGAAACCGATCGCGGAAGTGGCCGCGCCGCCGGCAACCCTGGGAGGTGGCCGATGAAGGGTCTTCTCCGGGGAGCGCACGCGCCCTCGCGTGCTGGTTTGGGCGCCCTCGCCCAAACAATGTTTTCCCGCGCAAATCACGCTGAAATCGTCCGACGGCGAGGGCGCCGTCGGCAGCACGCGAGGGTGCGTGCGCTCCCCGGACGGGAAGAAAACTTTTCATCGCGCACCTCCCAGTGATGCGGGCGGCGCCGCGATATCAGCCACCGCCTTCGAGCCAGGCGGATTTTTCGTGACCTTCGGCGCAAAGCCGAGCGAATCCGGTTCGCGCGCGCAGGCGCGGGCCAGCCGGGCCATGGCCGCATTGTGAAGGTAGATCGCTCCGACCCGCGTCGTCCGGGTGCGGGTTACGTCGGAAGCCGCTTGCAGAATATCGAGCTGGGTGCCGAGGCCCGCCGCCAGATTACCCTTGGCGATTTCGAGGGATTCATCCGCATTCTGCACGTTCCGCGTCTCGGATTGAAGGATCCGGTCGGCCTGCTGGAGATCGAGAAACGCGCTCCGCACCTCCGAGGCCACGGAGAGTTTGGCCGCTTCCAAGGCGTGCATCGCCGCGTCGCGCCGGGCGTTGGTGGCCTGGAGCCGGCCGCGGGTGGCGTAGCCGTCGAAAATATGCCAGGTCGCGTTCAGCCCGACAATAAAACCGTGATTGAATTCCGGCCCGACGGCTGGATCGCGTTCGCTGTAAGCTTCGTACCCGGCAAAGGCTTCCACCCGCGGGCGGGTCTCGCTGCGATCGAGAGTCAGCTGCTGGGTCTCAATCTCGACATCGATCTGCCGCGCCCGGATTTCCGGCCGGGTCACGTCGGCAAAGGCGAGGCATTCGTTCAGGTCGGGATACCGCGGCGCATATTGCAATTGCCCCGCCGCCTCGACATGAGAGACCGGGCTGG
>DATILK010000192.1:0-8356 GCA_035476555.1 Chthoniobacterales bacterium
AGGATGATCGGAAGTAGCATGTGCGCCAACTCGCCGGATTAATACCGGAGTTTTGCCGAAAGCGAAAGGTGGATCGCGAATCAGCGCGCGTTTTTCAGCGCCCGCGGATAAGTTGGATATCGGCGCGACCAGACGATGAAACCGATGCCGATCGCGACCGTGAAGAAGGAAAAGAATTGGCCGCGGGTAAACATTCCAACCAGCGGTGCGTCCGGTTCGCGAAAATTCTCCACGATGATCCGGAGAATTGAATACACGATCAGGAACAACCCGGTGATGAAACCATTCGGCGTCCGGAATCGCGTTCGCACAAACCAGAGAATCGCAAACAGCACGGCGCCTTCGAGCGCGGCTTCGTAAAGTTGGGAAGGATGGCGCGGCGTCAGGATTCCGCGCAAAACGTCGGCGATCTTGGGATTCGTTCGGACGGATTCAATAATGGAATCCAGCGATCTGATCGACGGATCGACCTGCTGACAGGCGACCAACGCGCGATCGGCTTCCGCTGCGTTACCGGCGTCGAGCAATTCCTTGGGAAACTGCATGGCCCAGGAAACGTTCGCGGCGCGGCCGTAGAGCTCGCCATTGATGAAATTCGCGCAGCGACCGAGGAACAATCCGATGGGCGCGACGACGCAGAGGTTGTCGCCGGGGTTCGTCCAGGGAAGCTTATGCCGGCGCGAGTAGATGAGAGTGAAAACAACGACGCCGAGAATGCCGCCGTGGCTCGACATTCCACCTTCCCAGACGCGTAGAATCGACAGCGGATCGCGCAACATCTCGGGCTTGTAGAAAATCACGTAACCGATCCGGCCACCGACCATGACTCCAAAAAACGCGACCCAGGTGACGAAATCGCCGAGCGCATTGATTGGCAGATCGAGATAACCGCGCTTCGACAAAACTCGCAGAAGCAACCAGGCAAAAACAAATGCGAGGACGTAGGCCATTCCGTACCAGCGCGGGCCGACGTTGTCGTAGATGCGAAAGATAAACGGATCGAGATTGTGAACGTAGTAGGCGAACACGGCACGCGATCTTCCGCGATGTTGTGGAAGTGGGCAATAGCTCGCTTGCGTTGTAGCGACGGCGCTACAACTACGCGGCGCGCGAGGACACGCCGTTCTTCCGCGGCTTCGCTTTCAACACTTCTCGCAAGAACGGCGCGGTGCGACTGATCCGGCTCTTCGCGATTTCTTCCGGCGTCCCGGTCGCAACGACTTCTCCGCCTTCCGCGCCCGCTTCCGGTCCCATGTCGACGATGTAATCGGCTTCGCCCATGATGCTAAGATTGTGTTCGATCACGATCACGGTGTGGCCTTCATCGACGAGGCGGTGCAACACCTTGAGAAGCAACTCCACGTCCGCCATGTGCAACCCGATCGTCGGTTCCTCCAAGAGATAGAGCGTCGACTTCGGTTTGCGCATTTTGCGGATGCGCTCGTTCTGGGCTCGGCCGATTCCGCGAGTCAATTCCGTCGTGAGCTTCAGCCGTTGCGCTTCGCCACCGCTCAACGTCGGACTGGGCTGGCCGAGCTTCAGATATCCGAGACCGGTATCGACCAGGAGCGACAGCGGTCGCGCGATCTTCTGGTTCGCGGAAAAGAACGCGGCCGCCTGGTCGATGGTCATTTCCATCACGTCGCCGATGCTCTTTTCGTTGTAGAGAACTTCGAGAGTTTGCGCGTTGTAACGCCGGCTGCCGCAATTCTCACACGGCACGTAGCTGCTCGGGAGAAAACTCATCTCCAGCTTGATCGCGCCCTGACCGGCGCAGGTCTCGCAACGGCCGCCTTCGGTGTTGAACGAAAAGCGGCTTGGCGAATAGCCCCGCATCCGCGAGACCGGCAACTGTCCGTAAAGTTTCCGGATTTCGTCGAAAACTTTGATGTAGGTCGCCGGCGTCGAGCGCGACGTTTTGCCGATCGGCGACTGGTCGACTTCGTAAACGGTCTCGAAAGCGTCCGCGCCGGATATTTGCGAAATCAATTCACGCTGCGACCCATGTTTCTTTTTTAGTGCGTCCTTCACCGCCGGCAGCAGCACCGAACGCATCAGCGTCGATTTTCCCGATCCGGAAATGCCGGTGATAACGGAGAGACGCCCGACCGGAAAACGCACCTCCACATTTTTTAAATTGTTCGCGTGCGCGCCGCGGATTTCGATCCATTGCTCGACGTCGCCTAACGAACGCCGTGCCGTCCGCGTCGGATGGCAGAGCGGATTTTTCAAGCAACGCCCGGTCTCAGACCCTCCGTGCTTTTCGATGTCCGCCAGCGTCCCCTGCACCACAACTTCACCGCCGTGAATGCCCGCGCCCGGTCCGAGATCGATGATGTGATCGGCGCGCCGCATGGTTTCTTCGTCGTGCTCGACGATCACGAGCGAGTTTCCTTTTTGCCGCAACGCAGTCAGCGTTTCGAGCAGGCGCAAATTATCGCGCGGATGGAGCCCGATCGTCGGCTCGTCGAGAACGTAGAGCACGCCGCGCAAATTCGAGCCGAGCTGCGCCGCCAGCCGAATCCGCTGCGATTCACCGCCGCTCAACGTTTTCGCCGAGCGGCCCAGCGCGAGATAACCGAGCCCAACGTTTTGCATGAAGCGCAATCGTTGTGAAATTTCCGGCACGAGATCGTCGGCGACCGTTTTCTCGTTGCCGCGGAAACGCAGTTTGCCGACAAGCTGCAACGCTTCGCCGGCGGAGAGCGCGGTAAAGTTGTCGATCGTGCGGCCCTGCAAACGCACATGACGCGCCACGGGATTCAGCCGCGAGCCGTGACAGGCCGGACACGGCACCGCTTCTTCCTCGTCGATCCATTCCGATTCGCGTTCCGCCGCCAGCTCGTTTTCGAGAACCGAATCGCCTGTATCTTCGGCCCCAGTCTGTTTGTCGCGGTCCCAGATTTCACCAAAGCCGCCGCATTCTTCGCATGCGCCGTGAGGAGAGTTGAATGAGAACAGCCGCGGATCGAGTTCCTCGAACGCACGCCCGCAACCGGGGCAACTCATCTCCGTGCTCATGACAGTGAGGCGATGTTTCGAATCGAGCAGGTGCGCCGTGCCGCGGCCAATATCGAGCGCGCGCTGGATCAGATTACGCGCTTTCAGGATTCGCTTCGCGTCAATCGCGCCGACCACGACGTCGATCGTGTGTTCCTTGAAACGCTCGAGCTTCCGAAACTGCGTTACCGGAATGATCTGGCCATCGACGAAAAGCGTGTCGAACCCCTGGCGCTCCGCCCAGCGCGCCACGTCGGTGTGGAATCCTTTCCGCGCTTTGACTAGCGGCGCGAGCACTTTGAGCGGCCCGCGTTTCACCGCCGTCTCGAGCTGGCGAACGATCGCGGCGACGCTTTGCTTTTCCACAGGAAGATCGCAGTCCGGACAAAATTGCGTTCCTGTTTTCGCGAAGAGAAGTCGAAGAAAATGATAAACCTCGGTGACAGTAGCGACGGTGGACTTTCCGCCACCGCGCGTGACGCGCTGTTCGATGGCGACACTTGGCGGCACGCCTTCAACCAGATCGACGTCCGGTTTCTCCAACTGCTCGACGAACTGCCGCGCATACGGCGACATGCTATCGAGGAATCGGCGTTGTCCTTCCGCGAAGAGAATGTCGAACGCGACGGTGGATTTTCCCGAGCCGCTCAAGCCGGTGATCACGACTAACTGATCGCGTGGGATCGAGAGCGAAATGTCCTTGAGATTATGCTCTCGCGCGCCGTGGATGCGGATAGCGCCCGCACGATTTTTATCCTGGAGCGCGGGCTTCCAGCCCGCTTCGTCCGGCATTTCGCCGAGCGGCTCCTCGGCGGCGCGGAGTGAAGTTTTAACGTCTTCGTCAAAATAGGTTGGGTTCTGGATTCGCGGCGACGCGGCGCGAAGGGCGGGCTGGAAGCCCGCGCTCCTTTTTCGCAACACCTGCCGCAAATACCGCCCGGTGTGCGACGCCTCCACTTTTGCCAGCGCCTCCGGCGTTCCCATCGCCACAAGTTCTCCACCCTCGTCGCCCGCTTCCGGTCCGAGATCGATGATCCAGTCGGCGCACTTAATCACTTCCAGATTGTGCTCGATCACGACAATCGTGTTGCCGGCATCGACCAGGCGCTGAAAAAGCCGCATCAGGATCGCAACATCATCGAAATGCAACCCGGTAGTCGGCTCGTCGAAAATGAAAAGCTTTCCGGTGTCCGCCTTCGGCTCTCCGATCTCCGTCAGGTGCCGGACTAACTTGAGCCGCTGCGATTCGCCACCGGAAAGGGTGTTGAGCGGCTGGCCCAACCGCAAATAACCGAGACCCACTTCGTCGAGGACATCGAGTTTGTCGCCGAGCGTCTTCGACTCGCCGATCTGGGCGAAGAACTGGATCGCTTCGCTCACCGTCATTTCCAAAATGTCGTGGATCGATTTGCCGAAGACTTTCACGCGGAGGACGTGAGGTTGAAACCGCTTGCCTTCGCATTCGGCGCAGCGCACGTAGAGATCGCTCAGGAATTGCATCTCGATCTTCTCGAAGCCGGTGCCGCAGCAGCGTTCGCAGCGGCCGCTGCCGGAGTTGAACGAGAAGGCGCTCGCGGTCAATCCCTGCGCCATTGCTTCCGATTGCGCGGCGAACATTTCCCGGACGCGATCGTAGAGGCCGAGATACAGGATCGGAGTCGAACGCGGCGTACGCGCGAGCTGCGTTTGATCGACCATCACGACTTCGCCGATGCGGTGCGCGCCGGTCACTGACTTGCAGGCGCCCGGCTCGTTTTCGCTCGATTGGCCTTTGGCGACCATTAGGTGCCGGTAAAGCACATCATGGATCAACGTCGATTTGCCGGAGCCGGAAACGCCGGTGACGCAGTTGAAAATCCGGAGCGGAATTTCGACGTCGAGATTTTTGAGATTGTGCTCTCGCGCGCCGGTGATTTTAAGCAGGCCCGATGATTTGCGACGTGATTTCGGGATTGGAATCGATTTGCGTCCGCTGAGGTAATCCGCGGTAAGCGATTTTGGGAAATCCTTCAGCGGCCCATTGAAAACCAGCTCGCCGCCGTACTCACCGCGTCCCGGACCGATATCGACGATGTTGTCCGACGCCCGGATGATTGCTTCTTCATGCTCGACCACGAGCAGCGTGTTCCCCTTGTCGCGCAGATCGTGCATCACGCGGACGAGACGACCGACATCGCGCGGATGCAGACCGACGCTGGGTTCATCCATAACGAACAGAGTGTTCACCAGCGACGCGCCGAGACACGTCGTCAGATTTACTCGTTGCACTTCGCCGCCGCTCAAGGTGCGCGTCGACCGATCGAGCGTGAGATAACCGAGCCCGACTTCGCAGAGATAACGGAGTCGCGCGACGACTTCATTCCGGAGCATCTCGGCCGTTGAGTCGTTGGGCGGCAAGGCCAGGCCGGCAAAAAGCTGACGTGCGTCGCTGATGGAAAGCAGCGCTACTTCCGGCAACGTCCGCGCTACTTCGCGCGTCCCATTTCGCGGCGGCGAAACGATCCGGTAATTCAGCGTCTCGGGTTGGAAACGGCCGCCCTTACATGACGGACAGGTCGTATACGCGCGGTAACGGCTGAGCAAAACCCGGACATGCATTTTGTAGGTCTTGCTCTCGAGCCATTTGAAAAATCCGCGGACGCCGTACCAGCGGTCGTTCTCAGCCAACTCCTCGGCGTCGGTGTCTTCATCGCGCGCTTCGCCGTTGATCACGAAATCCTGGTCGGCTTTTGGCAAGTCCTCGAACGGAATGCGCACATCGATTTCGTTCCGCGCGCAGGCCCGCATGAGGTCGCGTTGCGATTCGCCCATTTCTTCCCCGCGAAAAACGCGGACCGCTCCTTGCGCGATCGAGAGCGATCGATCGGGAATGGCTTTGTTTAGATCGATCGCGATCGTGCGGCCGAAACCGCGACATTCGGGGCACGCGCCGAGTGGATTGTTAAAGCTGAAGAGCCCCGGCGTCGGCGGACGAATATCGAGATCGCAATGCGCGCAATGCCAGCCGGTCGAGAAAGGATGTTGCTCGTTCTTGTTGTCTAGGGCGATGACGTTGATACGATCTTTGCCGAAACGCAGCGCGGTCTCGATCGCTTCGACTAAGCGCGCGCGGTTCGCTTCACTAACCGCAACTCGGTCCTGGATCACCTGGACGCGCGCGCCCAAGCGTTTGATTTTTTTGTCGGAATCCACCCGAACGATTTCGTTGTCGATCCAAACGCGCAGATAACCTTGTTGCTGGATGAAATCGAAGAAGGCGCGCGGCTCCGTTTTCGGCGGCACCCCCACCCAAAAAGTGAGCAGCACATTTTGGGTGGAGAGTTCCTGGAAAATATGATCGGCGATTGAGCGCGCTGTCTCCGGCCGGATCTCGCGGCCGCAATTTGGACAAAATGCGCGAGCGACCCGCGGCATGAGGAGCTTCAGATAATCGTTGATCTCGGTCATCGTGCCGACGGTCGAGCGGGAACTCTTCACCGGGTTCGCCTGTTCGATGGCGATGGCGGGTGGGATGCCGCGGATCTCGTCAACGCGCGGCTTGTCCATGCGATCGAGAAACTGCCGCATGTAGGGGCTAAACGTTTCGACGTACCGGCGCTGGCCCTCCGCGTAGATCGTGTCGAAGGCCAGGCTCGATTTGCCGCTCCCGCTCGGGCCCGTGATGACGGTTAATTTTCCCAGCGGCAGATCGAGATCGATCCCCTTGAGATTGTTCTGGCGCGCGCCGCGAATCTCGACGCAGCCGCTATCAGGCGGCGCGATGAGGCAAGGTTTTTCGGCGGTCGTTGAACCCACCGGAGACTATCCGATTGCGGGCCCGCAACTGCAAATTTTCGCGTGGAAAAACGGTGTCTCTTCTGTAGCCGTCGCCCTGTGGGCGACGCGAGCTCGGCGTGGAATTTCGTGTTCCCTCGCGCGTCGCACAGCGACGCGGCTACAGAAATCAGCTGCTGAACCTTGTCGCAACTTTATCTCGCTCGGCCAGCAAACGCTCGGGCATGTCGGGCTCGAGCGTCTTGAAGAATTCGCTCTGGCCTTCGAGTTCTTTTTTCCACTCGTCGGGTTTGATAGAGAAGAGTTCTCGCATCGTTTCGCGTGTGATGTCCATTTCCGCGAGATCGAAATCTTCTGGGCGCGGGATGGTGCCGATCTCGGTTTCGGCACCGCCGCCGTGGCCTTCGCAGCGGTCGATGATCCATTTCAACGCGCGCATGTTTTCACCGAACCCGGGCCACATGAACTTTCCATCGGCACCTTTGCGGAACCAGTTCACATGGAAAATGAGCGGCGGATTTTTAAGGCGCGGGCCGATCTCGAGCCAGTGCCGGAAATAATTTCCCATGCTGTAACCGCAGAACGGCAGCATCGCCATCGGATCACGGCGGACCTGGCCGACGGCGCCGGTCGCGGCCGCGGTCGTTTCCGACGCCATCGTCGCGCCGACGTAGACACCGTGGACCCAATCGCGCGCCTGAAAGACGAGCGGCATCGTGTCGCTGCGCCGTCCGCCGAAAATAATCGCGCTGATCGGAACGCCCTCGCCTTTTTCGACGTCGGGATCGAGCACCGGATTGTTGCGCATCGGCACAGCGAAGCGGCTGTTGGGATGCGCCGCTTTCTCTTTCGAATCCGGAGTCCAATCGTTTCCTTTCCAATCGATGAGATGCGCCGGCGGCGCGCCATCTTTCCCTTCCCACCAGACATCGCCATCGTCCGTGAGCGCGACATTCGTGAAAAGCGTGTCGTGCTCGATCGATTTCATCGCGTTCGCGTTCGATTTGTAACTCGTCCCGGGCACGACACCGAAGTAACCGTTCTCCGGATTCACCGCGTAAAGCCGTCCGTCTCTCCCGATCTGCATCCACGCGATGTCGTCGCCGATTGTCGTGACCTTCCAACCTTTGAAATGCGCCGGCGGAATCAACATCGCGAAGTTTGTTTTGCCGCACGCGCTTGGGAACGCCGCCGCGACGTAATGCTTCCGGCCATCGGGCGCTTCCACGCCCAGAATCAACATGTGCTCGGCGAGCCAACCTTGTTTACGCGCCAGATACGAACCGATTCGAAGGGCGAGACATTTTTTGCTCAACAAAACGTTGCCGCCATAACCGGAGCCGACCGAGATGATCGCGTTGTCCTGCGGAAAATGGCAGATCCAGCGGCGGTCGGGATTCACGTCGAGCAGCGAATGCACGCCGCGGTTCCATTCGCCGTCCGGATTATCGCCGAGCCGCTTCACGGCGACCGTTCCCATCCGGGTCATGATTCGCATGCTGAGGACGACGTAAATCGAGTCGGTGACTTCGAACCCGACTTTGGTGAGCGGTGAATCGGGCGGCCCCATGATGTAGGGAAC
>DATILK010000193.1:0-2865 GCA_035476555.1 Chthoniobacterales bacterium
CCGCATGACTTCGCGGCGTGTCGTCGGATCCACCACATCCGGATTGCCAGCGGAAACCTGCCATTCCGCAATCACGCTTTGACAATTAAACGCGCTTGGATTGGGCACCGTAAAATCGGCAGCACCGTTTACCGGTTCGCTCGAGTACGTGTAAAGCTTCCTGAACCCGGGGCTGTTCGAATCCGCGAAACCGGGATGAAACGCGAGACCGAGGAGACCACGCTCATCGTAGCCCGTCATGAGCGTCACCAGCCGACTGGAAACGTCGAGGAACGGCGTCGCCAAAACCTGGCCATTTTTCAAAACCAAAATCTTGCCAGCCTGATCCACGATAAACATCCGTCCGCTCCCGTCGTTTGCAGAGACGAAATCCACCGGCGACGTCAGCCCACTCGCGACAGATTGCAATTCGATCCGGACCGGGCCTTTGCCGATCAGGGGCAACAATGGTGTGGCTGTTGGGGTAGCCGTTGGTGTTGCAGTCGCAGTCGCAGTAGCCGTCGACGTGGGCGTCGGCGTTGGAGTTGGTGTCGAGCTGGTCGCAGCGACCTTAACCACGCCGGTCATAGCGGCGCCGTGCACCGTGCAGAAATAGGGAAAAGTCCCGGCAACCGAGAACGTCTGCGAGAAACTGGCGGGAGGACTCAGAACTCCAGAATCGAAATCCCCAGTTGGATTGGTGGGGGTGCCCGATGTGACGCTGTGGAACGAAGATCCCCAAATCCATTGCACAGTATCTCCGGCATTGATCGAGACCGTACCAGACGAAAAAGACATCGCGCCGCCTGGTCCGACGGTGACATTAACCGTTGCTCCGCTTCCATTCGTCACCGGGAACGCCGAGAAAATTACGGCACCCAGCAGAGAAAAAACCGACTTTAAGGTTGCTCTTTTCATGACAATCAGCTCCCTTGTCCCGGCATTCCCAGCCGAGAAAAATCCAAAACGAGTTTTGGGGTCGACCTTGCGTCGAGCGAGGAAAAAAAAGTAACGCCGTTGTTACTTTGGCAAACGAAGACCAGCACCAGACCGCGCTAGTCACCGCCCGTAATCTTTGTTTAGTTAAGCCCCGTATGTCTTCCGAGCTTCAGCAAACTCTGGCCAAGAGCGCAAGCGTGAGCGGCACGTCGTTGCACACCGGCGAAAAGGTCACGCTGAAATTGCAGCCGGCACCGGTCGATTCCGGGATCAAGTTCAAGCGGCGCGATCTCGAGGACGAACCGACCATTGACGCAACGATCGCGAACCTGAAGACAGTCGAGCGCGCCACCACGATCGGGGAGGGCTCGATGCGGGTGCACACCGTGGAGCACATTCTCTCGTCGCTCGCGGCCATGGGCGTGGACAACGCGGTTGTCGAGATGGATGCGAACGAGCCGCCGATCGGCGACGGCAGCGCCCAGCCTTATGTCGAGTTGATCAAGAAAGCGGGAATCGTCGCGCAGGAAACGCCGCGCCGGTTTTTCGACGTGCGCGAGCCGATCCACATCGAGACGAAAACCGGATCGCTCCTCGTTATTCTGCCCGATCCGAAATTCCGGATCTCGTGCACGCAAGCGGGACCGAACGGTCAGTTCACCCAATTTCTTTCCACGGAGATCACGCCCGCGATTTACGAACGCGAAATCGCGCCGGCCCGCACTTTCGTTTTCTACGACGACGTCCGCCACCTCATGGACAAGAACCTGATCAAGGGCGGCAGTCTCGAGAACGCCATCGTGATCCGGGGCGACGCGGTCTTGAGCAAGGAACCGCTGCGCTTTCCCGACGAATTCGTCCGGCACAAAATCCTCGATATTATTGGCGACCTGGCGCTCTTCGGGCAAAGGATTCGCGGCCACATCATTGCGGTCAAGCCCGGCCACGGCGCAAACGCTGAGCTCGTTCGCGCCTTGGCTCGCGAATTCGCGCGCTTCGGACCGGTGCTCGATCCGAAAGCTTTTTCAGCCGGCGAAGGCAGCCTCGATATCAACGAGATCATGAAGATTTTGCCGCATCGTTTTCCGTTTCTCATGGTCGATCGCGTTCTGCGCTTCGACGGCGAAACGAAATGCGTCGGCCTCAAATCCGTTTCGATCAACGAGCCATTTTTCGAAGGCCATTTTCCGGGTCACCCAGTCATGCCCGGAGTCTTGCAAGTGGAAGCGATGGCGCAGGTCGCCAGCATTCTCATGTTGAAACTGACGCAAAGCGGCAGCGGACGGCTCGGTTATTTCGTGAGCGCGGATGAAGTAAAATTCCGGAAACCGGTTTTCCCCGGGGACACGTTGATCATTTCCGCGGAGCTGACGAAGACACGCGGCAAACATCTGGCCAAACTGAAGTGTAATTGCGCCGTCAACGATTCGGTCGTCTCAGAGTGCGAAGTAATGTTGCGGCTGCTGGATCAATGAGCGACGCGCAGATTCATCCGACCGCGATCGTCGATGCGCGGGCGGAAATTGGGCCGGGGACAATCATTGGGCCGTATTGCATTGTTGGTCCGGAGGTGGTTTTGGGCGCGAACTGCTGGCTGCAAAATCACGTCACCCTTTCCGGACCGATGACCGCCGGTGCGCGCAATAAATTCTATGCCTATTGCTCGATCGGTCAGCAAACGCAGGACCTGAAATATCAGAGCGAACCGACGTATCTCGAGATCGGCGACGAAAATACCTTTCGCGAATTCGTCACCGTCAATCGCAGCACAACCGGCGCGGGCAAGACGCGCATCGGAAGCCGGGGAAATTTTCTCGCCTACAGCCACATCGGCCACGACTGCGTGGTTGGCGATGCCGTCGTTTTTTCCAACAACGGAACGCTCGCCGGCCACGTCCAGGTCGGGGACCACGCCGTCATGGGCGGGCTGACCGCGGTCCATCAATT
>DATILK010000194.1:0-3657 GCA_035476555.1 Chthoniobacterales bacterium
TCGGCCGGCGATTTGGCGAGACGTTTCCGTACGGGACGTTGCTGGTGAATGTGAGCGGCTGTCTGGCGATCGGTTTCTTCGCGGCCTACACCGGGACCGAAGGCCGATTGCTCGTTAGGCCGGAATGGCGGCTCGCTTTCGTGGCCGGTGTGTGCGGCGGTTACACGACGTTTTCTTCCTTCAGCCTGCAAACTTTGAACCTGACCATGGAAGGAGATTGGCTTCGCGCGGCGGCGAACGTAATTCTATCCGTCGTTCTTTGTCTTGGCGCTGTTTGGCTGGGCCATCTCTGCGCGGCGACTATGAGCCGATAACTCACATGGAAATTCCTCACGAAGCGACTTTGCTGCGCATCTTCATCGGCGAGAGCGACCGCTTCGAGAACCGCCCGCTTTACGAAGCGATCATTTTAAAAGCGCGCGAAATGCATCTCGCCGGCGCCACCGCGCTCCGCGGCCCGATGAGTTTCGGCAAATCGAGCCGGATGCACACTTCGAAAATTCTTCGGCTCTCCATGGATCTGCCGATGATCATCGAGATCGTCGACAGCGAAGAAAAAATTCAGAGTTTCCTTCCGGTCCTCGACAAAATGATCAGGGGCGGCCTGGTGACGATGGAGAAAATCCGCGCGCTCCACTACCGCGGCGCGGTCAGCGGTGGCGCTCAATAAATTCTTTCGCGAGCGCGCGGTAGGCGCGAGCCCCCGCGCCGCTCGGATCGTGTTCGAGAACTGATTTGCCGAAGCTGGGCGCTTCGCTCAGACGGACGGTGCGCGGGATCACGGTTTGGTAAACGCGTTCGCCGAAATGGGCGCGAACATCCGCGACCACTTGTGTGCTTAGGTTGGTACGGCTGTCGAACATCGTCATGACAATGCCGCCAATCTCGAGACGATCGTTCGCTCCGGAGTCGCGCACCTGTTCGATGATGCGGACAATTTTCACGAGGCCTTCGAGCGCGAAAAATTCGCATTGAATCGGCGTCAGCAATTCGTCGGCGGCAGCGAGCGCGTTCGTCATCAGGATGCCGAGCGACGGCGGGCAATCGAGGAGAACGAAATCGAAGGTGTTATCGGCGCGGAGCGGCGCGAGCGTTTCAGTGAGACGAGTGAGATGATTATCGAGCCGCGCGATTTCCACTTCGGCGCCCGCCAAATCGAGATCGGCCGGCACGATGAAGACGCGTTCGACTCTGGTGGGCACGATCTTGTCGGCAATCGCCGCCGTGCCGAGAAGCGGTTCGTACAAGCTCTCGCCTTCGAGTTCCTGCAATCCGAAGGAGCTGGTCGCATTCCCCTGCGGATCGAGATCGATGATCAAAACGCGCAGCCCGTCGTCCGCCAGCGCGCAGCCAAGATTCACCGCGGTCGTCGTTTTCCCGACACCGCCCTTCTGGTTGGCGATCGCGATGATTTTCATGGAAAGAAAATTCGAAATTATCGCGGCACGATTTGGGTTCGAAGCTCGAAAGTTCGACGACCATCCTTTTCCTGCCAAAGCAGATGCTCGGGTTCCGGCAGCATCTCGGTGACTTCCAGCTCGCCCGCTTTCGTCAGCCACCGGTAAAAAATTTCGAGAAAGAGATAGCTCTCGAGATCAATGTAAACCGGTTTGGTGTCTTTATCGCGACCTACTGCCCCACTTCGACGCAACGCTTGTTCGCTCGGCCGAATATAGATATGGCGGGGCCAATCTTTTTCCGTGCGCAGCCGCGTGACGGCGAGAACAAGATCGCGTGAGACGCCAGTATAATTGCCGAGGGCAAATTCATCGCGTTGCACTGTCCAGGAGCGGCGTTGAACGATGACACCGCCGCACCGCAACCGCGGCGTGTGAGGAAGCCCGCCAAAATAAAACGGATGAAAACCGAGCGGAATGAGCCAGGCCCGCGCGAAGGAACCGAACGATTCCTGCGTCTTAGTGTGGCGCACACGCACGTCGCCGGACTCGTCATCCACGTAGACTTCCGTCTCGGCCGGCGGCACCTGGCGCCAACCAGGATTAGCGCGCAGCGGCGCCACAAAATTTGTCAGCTCAGGGAGGGCGTCGAAAAGCCGGACCGTGGTGTGCGCGGTGAAATCCGCTGCGAAAAATCCAAAATGAAAATTTGGTTGCGCGTGAGTGGTCCGGGCCAGGGCCGCGTTCAAGGCGGGTTTATCCGGACAGCTCCAATAACCGGCGTGATGAAGGAGCGCGACCGGAGGATGTAACTCCGCCACGATCCATTGATAGTCGCCGCTTTCCACAGCCTCGATCGACGCGGCTGCCAATTGCAAGTCGGCTGAGGGATAGGTGTATTCGTCGAACTTCGGGTAGTTGAATTTCCGGCGCACAACCTCGCAGTCTGCCGGGGTGAGCAGGTATTCCGGCTTGTCTGCATGCGGGCGCAATTGCTCGCGAAAAGCGTTCTTCACTTCCTGAAACGCAATGTGAGCAAGCGCTACCAAACCCGGACCAGTCAGCGACAGATTGGCCGACTCACACGCCTTGAGAAATTGCGGCAAGGGCATCACCGCTTTGTTCGGCGCGGAGACTTGAAGGATTTGACGCAGCCCCGCCGCGACGCGGCTCGCAATGAACGCGTAACTGTCACGCCAAAGATCGATCCAGGGCGCCGCATCATCCACCACTTCGCGAACAAGCTCCTTAGAGATGGCGAAGTTAGAAATCCGAAAACACTCCTCGCCGATCGGATTCGCAGCCGAATAAAGAGATCGATCGGTCTCCTTGTGCGCGCCGGCGATTCCCTTCAATTCATCGCGCACCGAGTTCATGATGAAGCGGCGGCGATCCGGAGCCAGTGTCCGGCTGAAGTCCGCCGCAAGATCCACAATTTTTTCCAGTCGCGGCAGCCAGCGACTTCGCGCCGAGCCCTCGGGCCATTTTGAAATGTCTTCGACGAGGACGCGAAAAGGATGAGGGTCGAGAGCCGGGACTTCGATTGGTTGGGAGAGTGGGGTTTCAGGGTCCGAATTAATCGCGGCGGCAATGGCATGCGCCGTCCATCGCTCCAGGAAAACCTCGCGAGCCGCCACCCCACTCTCCGGAGCGAAACTTATTTTCTTGCCGGGCCGACCGGCCGCGACTGTTCCCCAGCTGGAAGGTCCGAACTCGCTGAAGGTATCGTTCTTGGTCGCCACTCGTTGCAGATACATCAGCAGGCTCTGCTCGGTCTTTCTGGCCGCATTGTTTCGCGGCCCCGGCTTCGTGCCTTCGCCGGAGACGTCCTTCAGTTCGTCCCACAACAGACCAAGAACATTTGCCGCCGCGAAGAGAAGGTACCCAGGAAGATAAGCGCGGCTCGATTCGATAAGAGATGTCCGGGCACGATCGGTTTCACGAACGAGCGAATGCTGAAGCGTTTTCTTCAGCGCTGCCACCTCCTCAGCGATCGAGGCGTAGTTGGAAAGGAACGGCGGCTGATCCGTGACAACGCCGATCAGCGGCTCCTGGGTCCGGACGGCAACGCGCAACGCATGATATGTTTCTTTCGCCAAAAGCTGCTGTCGCGATCGGAAAAAGGCCTCGACCTCTTCAATCGCACTTTTCAGCGCCCGCTCTTTTGCGATGAGATCACGCGCGAGCGCAACGCTTTCTGGCGTCGCGAGATTTTTGATCACGTCGAATGGCACTCCAGCCATCCGGATCAAAAAAATGG
>DATILK010000195.1:0-2219 GCA_035476555.1 Chthoniobacterales bacterium
GGATCCGGCGCGATGGGACCCACTCGTCCCACTTCGAATCGTAATCGGTGTAATGAATCAGGTGCACGCCGTCCTTGGCCTGAAGAACGGTCGCGGCATACCAATGCTTTTTCCAAAGCACTTCCACCCTCGCACCCTTCGCGTAACGAACCGGCGTAATCGGCTGAAGATCTTCCGGCGCAACCCAGAGATCTTCATTGTCCTCGTAGCCGATGAAATGAATTTTCAATTTCTCGCCGCGCGCCTCGATGACGCGACAGGCGTACCAATCGCCGTTGCTGTCCCGCGCTTTCGCGCGGTCACCGATGTGCGGGTTCGCCAGCGGCTTCGCCTGCGCCAAGACCATCTCGGGGTCGAAACCTTTCGTGTGCGCGAACGTGGAACGCTGTTCTTCCGCTGCGTTCATGTCCGCTTCGACGTGCGCCGCGAATTCCGACAGCGTCACCGCGCCGTCGTGATTGAGGTCGACGTAGGAGACGCCGCGAAACGCATCGAGCAGCGCTTCAGTGAACGTCCAGTGTTCGGTCGACGATTCGCTGGCCGCCGATGACGTGACCGCGGCGTAGGCCGGCCCTTTGGATTGTTTGGTAATCGCGAGTCCGGCCTGCCCAGAGTAGCAACAATCGATGAACCAAAGAACGCGGCTGCATTTACTCGCGTTGATTTTTGCAGGGATCGAATTCACCGACCAACCTTCGACTTCATCGTCGCCGGCGTCGTAGGAGGCCAGAAAAACATCGTTGCCGTCATCCGATTTCGAGCCGTGGCCGGCGTAGTAAACGATAAGGAGATCGTTCGCGCCCAGCTTCTTCAACTGCTCGCTGAACGCGGCGTCGATCCGGTGCTGAGTGGCTTGTTTATCCTGGAGATAAACGATCTGCGAATCCGGCACGCCGTTCTCTTTGAAGAAATCGACGAGAGCATTGTCACGCCGATTCTTCACCGGAAACGAGCCGTAGGTTTCGGAGTGTTTCCAGCTCAGGACGCCGACGACGAAGACCCACGTTCTTGGCGGTTCCCAGCCGAGATCTTTGGCGACGGCAAACTGCGGAAGCAATTGCAGGATGAACCAGACGGAAAATAGTCGCGCGATCGAAGTTCTCATTTGCCGGCTGAACATTGACGTTTCCGCTCCTCGCCGCACGTTGATTCTATGAATCGCTTTCAAAAATTGGTCGCGGAGGCGAAGAAGAACATCACGGAGATTTCTCCGGCCGAAGCGCAAGCGCAAACCGAGCGCGGCACTGCCGTCCTCATCGATGTGCGCGAGGAAGAGGATTGGCGCGACGATCACGCGAAAGGCGCGAAGCACCTTGATCGCGGCGTTATCGAGCTGGAAATCGAAGAGCAGGTTCCCGATTTGAAAACGCCGATCATTTGTTATTGCGGCGGCGGCAGCCGTTCCGCGCTGGTGACGGAAAGCCTGCAGAAAATGGGATATGAAAATGTGCGTTCGCTGGCGGGCGGCTTTCGGGCGTGGAAAGAAGCAGGACTGCCGAGCGCGGGCGATTAACCACCGACTGCCTGATAATGGCCGAGGCCGCGTTTCCACATGAAGCGCGCGGCGGCCCACATGAACAAGACCCAGCCGCATTGGATCGCGAGCGCCTGCAGCATTTCGGGACCGCGCAGCCGTTCCATGAAAATCGCGATGGGACAAAACAGTTCGTAGTAGAACGGCAGCCATTTCATCGTCGTCTGGATGCCGGCCGGCATGATGTCGACCGGGAACATTTGGCCGCCGAGAAAATATTCGAACGAGTAGATGATGAACACGATCGTCGAGATTTCCAGGATCCAGAATGCAGCCAGCGCGATGGTGTAGGTGATGAAAAACTGGATCATCGCCGCCATGAGAAGCGAGGCGAACGCGCAGAAATAAGTGATCGCTTGCGAGGGCAACGCCAGGTAGTCGCGAAAATAAAAGAGGATCAGTGCGATCGGCGGAATGGTGACAGCGGTGAAGACGAGCCGGCCGCTGACAAAGAGACAAAGGCGATAGGCGAGATGGTTGACGGGCTTGAGCAGGAACGAATTGATTTGGCCGTCGCGAATTTGTCCGGCGATCTGCCACTCGTCCTCAGTCGGCGTCACTAAATTAGAGACGACGATGGTGAGAAGGTAATAATAAATCATCGAGCCGTAACTGTAACCGTGCATGCCGCCGCCGGGTTCTTTGAAAACGGCCCGCCAAAGAAAAATCGTGCCGGCCAGCGGGA
>DATILK010000196.1:0-4489 GCA_035476555.1 Chthoniobacterales bacterium
CGGTCTTCGAACCGCATGTCACGATTTACGTCACGACGGCAACGCAGGAAAATCCGGAGGCGGTCTTGCAGAACGTTCTGAAGAGGCGCGACCCATTCCGTCTCACTATGAATGGTCTTAGTTACTCGGCGAAATTCACGAAGACGCTTTTTGTCCAATTCGCGCCCGATCCTGCATTGGCGCAATTGAGCGAAGATTTGCGGCGCGCTTCAGCGTCGCCAAGTGATTATGAACTGAATCCGCATCTAAGCCTGATTTACAAAGAAATGGACGAGGAAACCAAACGCAGCTTGCTCGCTTTCATCACGCTGCCGTTCGACGAAGTATCTTTCGACACCGTGAAAGCGGTGATTAGCCCGGCTGAAATAACATCGCGCAAAGAAGTCGAAGCCTGGCGTGTCCTCGCGGAGCGGAGGCTCACGTAATGAAAACGAAAATCTTCGGCGAGCACGACGAGGCAACGATCTCACAGATCGAGAAATGCGTGGAAGCCGGCGGCGAACGCGCGGTCTTGTGCGCCGACGGACACAAAGGTTACGCGCAACCGATCGGTGGCGTCGTCGCGTACACGGACAGGATTTCGCTCTCCGGAGTAGGGTTTGATATCGCGTGCGGGAACCTGGCGATTCGGACGGACGCGACGCGCGCCCAGATCGCGCCTGCCATGGAAGAAATCATGAACGACGTCGTGCGCGACGTTTCGTTCGGGATCGGACAGAAAAGTAAAACGCGGATCGATCACGAATTGTTCGGCGACCCGGCGTGGGAATTGTCGCCGATGCGGGATCTCAAACAAACGGCGGCGCAGCAGCTCGGCACGGTTGGGGGCGGAAACCATTACGTCGATATTTTCGCTGATGAAGAAGATCGCATCTGGGTCGGCGTGCATTTTGGTTCGCGCGGGCTCGGACACAAAACGGCGACGCATTTCCTGAAAGCGGCCGGCGGCAAAGACGGAATGGACGTGCCGCCGACCATCGTCGAGGAACGTTCGCCGCTCGGTGAAGATTACCTCGCGGGAATGGCTCTGGCCGGCCGTTACGCTTACGCGGGTCGCGAAGCAGTCGCGCGCCATGTCGTTCGTGGAATCCTGCGCGCCAACATCGCCGAGGAAGTCCACAATAATCACAACTTCGCGTGGCGCGAAGAACACGACGGCCAACAGTTCTGGGTTGTGCGCAAGGGCGCCACGCCGGCTTTCCCGGGCCAGAAAGGATTTATCGGCGGCAGCATGGGCGATGACGCCGTGATCATCGAAGGCGTCGATTCCGCGATCTCGCGGGAAGCGTTGTTCTCGACGATCCACGGAGCGGGACGGATCATGTCGCGCACGGCGGCGAAGGGAAAGTTCGTGAAGGTAAACGGGAAACGAATTCGAAAGGAAGGACTCGTCAGGCACGATGAGATGATGAAATGGATCGCCAACAAAGGCGTCGTATTGCGCGGCGGCGATCTCGATGAAGCGCCGCAGGCTTACCGGCGTTTGCCGGATGTGCTCGCCGCGCATGCCGGCACGATTCGGATTCTGCACACGCTCACGCCGCTCGGCGTCGCGATGGCTGGTCGGGACATCGTTGATCCGTACAAAGATTAATTCGCCATGAACGAAATCGTTGGCATCGATCTCGGAACGACCAATTCGCTCATCGGCGTGATGGACGCTGGGTTTCCGATCTTGCTCGCGGACAAAAACGGCGCGCGATTGACGCCGTCTGTCGTTCATCTTTCCGGGGAAAATTCTCCGCTCGTGGGACAGCCGGCCGCGCGCATGCGTGTCCTGAAACCCGCGGAAACGGTTTACTCCATCAAACGATTCATGGGTGTGCGCGGCGATGAGCTCCGCGAAAAAGATGCGGACGTTTCCTACCGGCTCGAGCGAAAGACCGGCAGGGTTGTCAGCGTCGCGATCAACGAGCGGACCTATTCGCCCGAAGAAATTTCCGCGCTGATCCTGGGCAAACTCAAGACCGATGCGGAAGCGGCGCTTGGACATGAAGTCACGCGCGCCGTGATCACCGTGCCCGCCTATTTTAATGACGCGCAACGAAACGCGACGAAACACGCGGGCGAGCTGGCTGGATTCGTTGTCGAGCGAATCGTGAATGAGCCGACGGCCGCGGCCCTCGCCTACGGACTCGACAAGTTGAAGAGCCGCTCGAAGATCGCAGTCTTCGATCTGGGTGGCGGCACGTTCGACATTTCGATTCTCGAACTCAACAACGGCGTGTTCGAAGTTCTCTCGACGAACGGCAACACGCGTCTCGGCGGCGACGACGTCGATCGAGCTCTGCTCGATTCGATCGCTGAGACCGGAGACCAGAAACCGGAAATCATCGCGCGGCTTCTCGAGGCGTTAATCGACGCGAAACATCGACTTTCGACCGAGGAAGAGGTCTCGATCGACATCCCCTTCTTTGATGGTGCACACAATTTTCATCGTGTCCTTACTCGCGACGCGCTTGAGAGAATTGCGCGGCCGATCGTCGAGCGGACGCGGGCGCATTGCCGTCGTTCGCTGGCTGACGCGAAACTCGAGCCTTCCGATCTCGACGACGTGATTCTCGTCGGCGGGATGACGCGGATGCCGTTGGTGCGAACGCTGGTCGCGGAAATTTTCGGACGCGAACCGAATACTTCGCAGAACCCGGACGAAGCGGTCGCGATCGGCGCCACCATCCAGGCTGGGATTTTGTCGGGGGCGGTGCGCGACGTGGTGCTCCTCGACGTGACGCCGTTATCTTTGGGCATCGAGACATTCGGAGGACTGATGAACGTGATCATTCCCCGCAACTCGACGATCCCGATCAAGGCCGGCGAAATGTTTACGACGGCGGTGAATCAACAGCGGTCGATGTCGATCAAAGTGTTGCAAGGCGAACGGGAGATGGCGCGCGACAACTGGTCGCTCGGAGAGTTCGAGATTGGTTTCGAACCAGCTCCGAAGGGCGCGGCCCGCGTGGGCGTGCAATTCGAGATCGACGCGAACGGGATTCTGCATGTTCTGGCGCGCGACACGAAAACGGGCGCGGAAAAAATCGTTGAGATCAGGAGCGCGGTCGACGTGTCCGACGAAGCGGTGGAAGCGATGATCGCGGAATCGCTCGAGCATGCGTTCGACGACATGAGTGAGCGGGTGTGGACGGAAACGAAGTTGAAGTCCGACGAGATGCTGCGCGCGGTGGACGCCGCGTTCGCGCAGATGGGCGATGCGATCGATCCGCTGGAGAAGGGAAAAATCGGAGCGGCAGCGCTGCAAGTGCGCGAAGCACTGGCGACTCACGACGCGCGGAAACTCCAACGCGCGAACAACGCGCTCGATGAAGCGACGCAAGAATTGGCGGCAGCGATCGTGCAAAAAGCGATGCGGACTGGCTCCTGAAATGGAGCCGGCCCGCCCTCGGGCCGGTGGAATTACGCGCGACTACTCAAACCGGCACGAGGGCGTGCCGGTTCCAAATTACTGCGGCGTCGATGAAGGAGTCACGCTTGGAGCCGGACTTGCCGTGGATTTTGTTTTCGCAAGCGCTTCGTCGAGCAGCTTCTTTTCTTCGGGAAAAATCGGGCCAGCCTGGGCTGCGGCAATGTATTCCTGCGCGGCGGCCACGTTATTTACATCGAGCAGAAGAAGAGACGCATAAACCGCCGCATGCGGATCGTGCATGCCGGCTGCGGGCAACTTGTTCATGATCGCGACGCCTTCCGCTGTGCGTCCCAGCATGTAAAGCGAATAGGCGTAAGTCATGGCAACATTCACGTCATTCGGGGCGTGATCGAAGGTCTCTTTCGCGAGACGATGACCGTCCGCCGGATTTTGATCAACGAGCAGGGCAAACCGCGCATAGTTCGCGGCGAGCGCGGGTTCGTTAGGCGAATTCTCGTGGAGTCTCTGCGCGATCTTGTAGAGGCTCGGCAGATCGTTATTGGCGCGATAGATTTTGAAAAGCGCGTCCAGCGCTTCGCGGCGCATCGGCGCATCCTTCGCCACCCGAAGCCAGAGCTGCTCCGCTTCCGCCGGCAAATTCCATTTCGACGCGAGCCGCGCCAGGTTGATCTCGCGATCGGTTTGCTCGGCAGCGGCGCGCTCGGCGGAATGCCACAGCGAAGAAAATTCCGCGTCGGACGACGTCTGGCGCGCTTGCTTGGAGCTGTAGGCCTGATAGGCGAGCCGAAGATATTCCGCGTCGCCCCAAGCCCCACTGCGCGTCCAGCGTCTCAGGCGCGACCAGTTCTTCGCTTCGGCGAACGCATCGGCAATGGCGATCGCCGGCGGCGGATTCGTCGTAAGCTCGGACGGCAATTTCTCCATCCATTTCAGCACTTCGCTGCCAAGACCGTTCTTGTTTAGCCAATCCATGAGCAGCGCGAGATCGAACGGATTGCGCGCGGCCACGGGCTTCACCTTCTCGAAGAGGGCGGAAAATTTTTTCTCGTCGAGCTTCCGATAAAATTCGAGACAGAGCAGATAATCGGAAAACGTGACCTGCTGACT
>DATILK010000197.1:0-2436 GCA_035476555.1 Chthoniobacterales bacterium
ATTTCGGATCGCGCGGAGCGCACGAGCCACCTAAAACAATTCCGGGTGATCGTCGGCGACCGGTTGGGTGCCGATGATTCGTCCCTCGTTCCCAAGTTGTACTTGGGAACGGAACGCTCCTCCCGGCAGTTGAACTGCCTGTTCTCAGCGCGCATAGGGGACGCTGAAGTGTGGCGAAGCGCAGCTTCGAAGACAAGGACGTTCCCAAGTGCAACTTGGGAACGAGAAGATTAAGAATTATAAATGGAGCAATGCGCAGCCTCGTCGGCCGTCGCTCATCTTGTGTCTGTTAGGCGACTCCGACGCAGGCGGGTTTGCCGATCATTTCGGATCGCGCGGAGCGCACGAGCCACCTAAAACAATTCCGGGTGATCGTCGGCGACCGGTTGGGTGCCGATGATGGAGCGGATCTTGGCAAGGAGGTCGTTAAAATCGTACGGCTTTTGGATGGTATCGATCACACCGGCTTTTAGCATTTCGGAGCGAATCGTAGGTTCGAGGTAACCGCTGGCGACGATCGCGCGCACGCCGGGCCGGGTTTCTTTCATTTTCAAGAACGCTTCGCGACCGCCGAGGCGCGGCAGACCAAGATCGCAGACGACGAGGCCGATCTCGTCACTGTGCGTTTCAAAAAGAGCGACAGCTTCGACGCCGTCTTTCGCGGGGAGCACGCGGAACCCTTCGCTTTCCAAGATCGAGACGCCGAGCTCGCGAAGCATCTCTTCGTCTTCGACGAGCAAAATGGTTTGCGGAATGTTCTGGCGCGGCGCTCCGGTCCGGTCGGAGCCGAGTTGCTCAGCGCCGACGTGTTTCACCGGCAGGTAAATAATAAAACTCGTACCGGCCGCCGGCTCGCTCTCGACCTGGACGAATCCGCGATGGCTATTGACGACGCCGTAAACGACCGACAGCCCGAGGCCAGTGCCTTTGCCGCGTTCCTTCGTCGTGAAAAACGGCTCGAAGATGTGCGACTTTACCTGGCGGCTCATGCCGATGCCGGTGTCGCGCACCCGGACGCACGCGTAATTCTCGGCCGTGACGCCGGTGAACATTTCGGTGAGCTCAGCGCCAGCCATGATGGACGTGAGAAGAGAGAGAGTTCCGCCGCTCGGCATGGCGTCGCGCGCATTGACGCACAGATTCAACAACACTTGGTGGATTTGGCTTTTGTCCGCGGTGATAAGCGGAAGGTCCGGCTGCAGTTCGAGATGGAAATTGATCGTCTTCGGAAAAGTCGCCTGCAACATGCGCTCCAGCTCGCGGAAGAGAGCGTTCAGATCGACGGAGGAAAAGCGCGCTTCAGTCTGCCGCGCGGACGTGAGGAGTTGTTGCACGAGCGCGGCCCCGCGCTCGACGGCATCCTTGATGACTTTGATCGCAACGGGAAATTCGTGCGGCTTCGCGTGCGAGCTCTCGAGCTTGTTCGTGTAGCCGAGAATGATCGCGAGGATGTTATTAAAGTCGTGCGCGATGCCGCCGGCCAATGTGCCGAGCCCTTCCATTTTCTGCGCCTGGATCAGCTGCTGCTCGAGACGCTTTCGCTTGGTGTCGTTGAAAAGGTAAACGTGGAGATCGGTCAGATCGCCTTTCGTGAAATTTCCAATAAGACGCGCGACGACATAAACCGGGTCGCCGTTGCGCTGCCTCATTTCCAATTCGTGCCGATCGACCATTCCGTGCTGACGAACCGTTTCGAGCAACTCGATGCCGTCCTGCCGGCTGCGCAGGAATGAAAAGAAATTCGCGTCTTTCGCTTCTTCGGCTGAATCAAAACCAAAAATGGCGATGGCCGCCGGATTACAGGTCACGATCTGGCCGTCCACGCGCATGACGAGGACTCCGGTAAAATCCTCGGCCAGGAATCGCCGATAACGATCGTCGTCCGTCGACTTCGCGGCGTTTTTTCGAGCTCCCATTATGGTGCGTGCGCAGCAGGCGTGGCGCTCGGGCGAGCGGGGCCGTGACTCCGGAGTTCATCGAGTCCACCCGCCACAAAAACGTAGTAGAAAGCGAACAGGGCGCCCACGATGACTGCGAAAAGGAAGACGAAGCTGGCCATTCGGAAAGCGCGAAAGGGCGAGCCCGCCTGCTCGCGCTCCGCCCGGCGCTGCGCTAACTCCAGGTCGAGAAGACGCAGAACTTGATCCGGATCGTTCGGTTCGGGCTTGCCGTCGCTGTGGGGATTCATGGAGAAAGAATCTTAACCATTCCAGTGAAAGACAAATGGATTCTGCGCAACCCAGATCAGACATGAAAAAACTCGTCGCGTTCACTCTGCCGATGGCGGTTTTCATCACCCTGCTCGGGCTGGCCAGCGCGGGCAACCCGCCGGAGACCAATTCGTGGCTTTTGTATTCGGTCTACTGGATTTACCCCGTCCAGACGGCGATCTGCGGCGCGCTCATACTTTGGTTCTGGCGCAACTACGAATTTCGG
>DATILK010000198.1:0-12979 GCA_035476555.1 Chthoniobacterales bacterium
GCCAGCCTGCGTTTTGACGCCGAACCGAAAGTCGAAGGCGCGTCGCCTGGATTCAAAAACACCACCTGGGTCATTACCGGCACGCTGAGCCAGTCGCGCGATGAAATTGCCGAGTTGATCCGGGCGCGCGGCGGCAAGGTCAGCGGTAGCGTCAGCAAAAAGACGAGCTACGTCCTGGCGGGTGAAGAAGCGGGGAGCAAGCTGGAAAAGGCGAAGAAGCTCGGGGTGCGTGTCCTCAGCGAAGACGAGTTCAAGAAGATGTTGTAGCGAAACTTTAGGATTGTCATTCGCGAGCAAGCCGGATAGCCACATCCTTCGTGCGTCAATCCATCCTATCCCGCGTCATTCTCTGTCTCCTCATTCCAACCCTTCCGCTTAGCGTTCGTGCCGGCAGTTTCCAACTAAGCGAACAAAGCGCGAGCAGCCTCGGCACTGCGTTTGCCGGAGGCGCAGCCAGCGCCGAGGACGCCTCCACGTTGTTCTTCAATCCGGCCGGTCTCGCCCGACTCGATTACGGCGAATTCCAGATGGGGCTTCACGCCATCATCCCGTCGGACGAATACACGGATCGGGGCTCGCGTTACAATTTGCCGGGCACTCCTTTCAACGGGCTGCCGGTTGTCGGCAACAATGGCGGGAACGCCGGTGTCAATCACCTCCTCGGGAATATGTATTTGTCGCAGCCGATTCTGCGCAACTCGAGCTACGGCGATCTCACGATCGGCGTCGGCGTGACGAGTCCGTTTGGATTGGAAACGGATTATCAGCCGGGCTGGTTCGGGCGGTACGCCGCATTGCGCACCAAGCTGCTGACGCTCGACATCCAACCCACCGTCGCCTGGCGCTACGATCGTTTTTCGTTCGGCGCCGGCCTTGATATTCAATACGCCTCAGCGCGCCTGACGCAGGCGATTGACTTCGGTCTCGCTGCCCAGGCGCCGCTCGGACAATTCTTTGCGGCTTTGCCCGCTGCTCTCGCCGCGCAAGGTGTCCCACCCGCGCAGATTCCCGGCATCATCGCGGCGACGCGCGCCGCTTATACGAACGCTGGATTCGTCCCGGGCGGCCGTGATGGCGTGACCGAAATCACCGGCGACGATTGGGATTACGGATTCACCGTCGGCGCACTGCTCGAATATCGGAAGCCGGGTGAAGGCGAAGACGATTTTCTGCAGGAGGGGCGGATCGGCGTCAGCTATCGTTCGAAGATCGATCATACGCTGGAAGGCGACGCGGAGTTTCGCAGCGTTCCGTTGATTGCCGCGCCGGGTGCGCCGCCATTGCCGGCCTTTCCGCAGCCGGGGGCATTTCAGGCGGTCTTCTTTAATCAAGGCGTGACTGCGCAATTACCGCTGCCGGACATTCTCCGCGTCAGCATCTATCAACGCTTCGCCCACCAGTTCGCATTCATGGGTGACGTGACCTGGACGAATTGGAGCCGGCTGCAACAGGTGCCGATCGTTTTCGCAAATCCGGGAACGCCGACCAACATCCTGAACATCCATTACGACGACTCGATGCGTTATTCCGTCGGTTTCGAATGGTATGCCTGCAAGAACCTGACTTTGCGCACCGGCGTCGCTTACGACGAGACGCCGATCCAGAGCGCCGAATTGCGGACCCCACGCATCCCGGACAACAATCGTATTTGGCTCGCCTTCGGCGCCAAGTATTCACCGCGTGACTGGCTCGATCTGGACGTCGGCTACACCCATATCTTTGTTTCCGATCCGAATTCCGACTTCACCGACAGCCAGGGACATCAGCTCATCGGAGTTTATGACGCGCACGTCGATATCGTGAGCGCGTCGCTCACGATTAAGTGGGGCGGCCCGCGGGAAAAGACGACAACCTACGCGAAGGATTCGAAGAACGTTTCCCGAAAGTAAACGTCGATCGCCTTACGGCGTGCGCCGCGTCGCGTCGATCTGCAGCGGGATTCCCTGAGCCGGAGTCAGTGTGGCCGCTTTCGGCGCGCACGGACTCAGCGGATGGCAGTCGGCTTTGACTTCAAAGACCATCTTCTCGTTGCCGCGCATGACGGTGATCGGCACGTCGTCACCTGCGGTGAGGAAGAACGAAGCGTCGATGACATCTTCGGGTTGGTGTACCTGCGTCTTTCCCACTTGGAGGAGAATGTCGCCGGGTTTGATCCCCGAGCCGTAGGCCGGCGTGTCTTTCATGATTTCCGTCATCTCGGCGGTCGAGCCATCAATCGGCTTCGGTGCCTGGGCGACATTGATCCCGATCCAGCCGTGGCGCGCTTCGCCGAAGCGGATGAAATCGTTCCGAATTTTTTCAGCGGCATCGATCGGTAGCGCATAACAGGCGGAACCGTTTTCGATCTGCGCCACCAGAATGCCGACCACCTCGCCCTTGAAGTTCAGGAGCGGCGCCCCGGCTTCCCCGCGTTGGGTTGGCAAATTCACCCGGACATGTGTCGTGCAAAAATAGCGGTCGAGAAATTTCCGATCGAAGCCGGCGACCATCCCGAAACTCGGGGTGGAAGGAAGATCAAGCGGATACCCGATCGCCATCACGGGCGTCGCCACTTCCATCGTTTCGGATTTGCCGATGGGCAACGCGGGGCTGGCGATGTCCGCTTTCAAGATCGCGATGCCGCTCCGCAGATCGGCCATCATCAAGCGGGCTGGATAAGTTTTCCCATCGAACTCGACTGTTAGATTGTCCGTGTCGCCCCCGACGGAAAACGCGGTGTAAATCATCCCGGTGGGATCGATGAAAAACCCGGTGCCGGACAAATCGCCGTGCTCATCCGTGCCGCGGATTTTCACGACAGCTTTGCCGGACTTCTCGAAAATCTCTTTTACTTCGCGGCTGATCGAGGTGGTTGAGGATTCTGGCAGTTGAGCGGGCGCCGTTGGCGGAGCGGCTTCATCAGCGCGAACGAACGCGGCGCAAAGTGCCAAACCGGTAGCGAGAACGGCCGGAGAAAAAACCCGGCGATTTGAAATTCGCCGGTCCGCGAGCGCGAGCTCGAGATTAGAACCGGAACGCTGCCTCATAACTCACTGGGGTACTATCGAGCACGTAACGCGGTGGCGCCGCGACCCGGTGAGTTTTGGAGCTGTCTTTGACAGTGCGCACAAGTGATGGGCCAAGGTCGCGGGTCGTGACCGGATTGGAGAGGCTCCAGTTCGAATCCGGCAGCGTCGTCGTAGCCACGACCGGAGAGCGATTCTGGGCCGCGACATTCACGGTCTCGGGGGTCTGATAAACTTTGAGGGAGATGACGGCGGCGCAGATAACCAGCGCGGTAGCCAAGGCCGGGTAGGAGGCGACGCCGGGAATATTGAGGCGGAACAAGAAGTCCTGCGTCCGCTGCAACGCGATCCGCCAGACCGGTTCCTTCAGCAGCTCGTCCCGCTGACGGCGATGAAATTCATGGAGGAAATTCTCGAAGTAAGCCGGCGGCGGCTGCTCATACTTTTTGAGCCGCAAAAGTTTGCCGATTTGTTCTTCGCTGAGTGGATCCATGCTGCGGGTTGTTTAGGAGACAGGGTTCTTCCGAAATTCGTCCAGATAATTCTGCAATTGCCGGTTCGCGTAAAAGAGTCGGGAACGTACCGTGCCTTCCGACACTTTCAAGATCTTACTGATCTCGGCATGGGGCATCCCCTGAATGTGAAACATAGTGACCACGGCTCTGTGTTCATCAGACAATTTCATCATGGCCTCGTTCAATCTTCGCTGGAGCTCGGACAAGTCTGCTTCGCGCACCGGGCTCGTCGTGGCCGTAAGCTCGAGGAATTCCTTGTCGTTCTGCACGCTGCCATCCATGTCGTCGAGGCTGAGGTGAAAACGCCGGCCACGCTTCTTGAGGAAGTTCAGGGTCATGTTGACCGCGATCGAGTGGATCCAGGTGTAAAACGACGATTTGCCCCGGAATCCGCCGATTGATTTATAGGCTTTGGAGAAGATATCCTGGAGCAGGTCGTTCGTGTCCTCGTGGTTCGAGGTCATGTTGTAGACCAGGCCGTAGAGACGCGGCGTGTATTTGACCACTAGCTCGTCGAACGCCGCCGCCTCCCCGGCCTGGGTGCGCGCGACCAATTGCTGGTCTTCGTCCGATCTCGGCTGTTCCATCGCGTCCCGCTTACGCTTAACACGCGGCCGGGAGGCCGACGACAGAAATTCGGCAAAGCGATTCCGCGACGGCGATGGCAGGGCGATGGGGGGATTCATCTTTTTCGGCGTCGCCACGATTTAGCGGCGATCGCGGACGGTAAGCAGGTAGAGCAAGTTGCCCAGGGTCGCTACGAACGCCGCGACATAGGTGAGCGCGGCGGCATTCAGAACGCGATTCACACCGACGACTTCCTCGCCGGGCTGGACGATGCCCATTTGCTGCAAAATGATTTTCGCGCGCCGGGATGCGTCGAACTCCACCGGGAGCGTGATCAATTGGAACGCCAGCAAGATCAGGTAGCAATAAATGCCGAGCGTGATGAGACCCGTCATGTGGAAAATGAAACCGCCAAAGATCACAAACGGCAGCATGTTCGACGCGATCTGGGTAACGGGCACGATCGCCATTCGCATTTTCAAGGGCGCGTACGCCGCTGCGTGCTGAATCGCATGGCCGGTTTCGTGCGCCGCGATGCCGAGCGCGGCGACCGACGGCGTGTTGTAAACGTTCGTCGAAAGGTGCAGCTGCTTCCTGGTCGGATCGTAATGATCGCCCAGAAAATCGTTCGTCTCGACGACCTCCACGTCGTTGATGCGCGCCGCCGCCAAAATCTCGCGGGCCGCTTGCGCGCCGGTGATGTTCGCGCTCGCGCGCACTTCGCCCCATTTTTTGAAAGCCCTGGTCACGCGAAATTGGGCAATGAGCCCAATGACCAGCGGGATACCCACCAACAGCAGCCAGTTGGCGCCCATTCCGTATCCGTAACCGTACAGGTAAGCGAGGCTCATTGTGTTTAGATAAAAACGAAGTCAAAGACCCTCTTCGTCTGTCCAGAGGCGCCTCGACTTCGCTCGAGATTACATCGTTGTCAGATTAGACCGCAAGGAACGTAGTTTGTTCATTCGCGCGCCCATCAAATCTCGAGCCGCTTTTCAAAGCGCGACAGCAGCCGGTTCCCGGATTTGGTGACGACGGCAACATCCTCAATCCGAACCCCGCCAAGTCCCGGGTAATATAGGCCGGGCTCAACCGTCAGAACCTGCCCTGGTTTGAACACGGTCTTCTGAAATCGCGGAAACTCGTGGATCTCCAAACCAAGTCCGTGGCCCGTGCCGTGGAAGAATCCGACTTGTTGGCCGTCGCGCACTTCCGTCGGAAAACCGCGATCGGTAAAGAGCTGCTTCACTTCGTTGTGTAAGTTCAGTCCGTCGACGCCGGGCTTCATTTTCCGCAGCGCCAGCTCCTGCCCTTCCCGCACCGTTTCCCACAAGCGCAGCTGCTCTTGGCTCGCGCGTCCGCGCACAATCGTCCGCGTCATGTCGCCGAAATATCCGCTCTTCGCGTCGCGCGGAAAGATATCGAGAATGATGAGTGAGTCTGCTTTGAGCGGGCCGGAGCCGCGCTCGTGCGGATCGCACGCCTGATCGCCCCCGGCCACAATCGTGTTCGCCGGCAAGCCGCCCGCGCGCAAAATCGCCGAATCAATTTCCGCGCGCAGAACTTCCGACGTCAGCGTTTTTCCCGACCACATCAATTTCTTTCCCGCGCCCGGCTTCGCTGCCGCCAGCACTTCCATCGCGCGCGCCATCCCCGTCTCGGTGATCTGCAGCGCGCGCCGCATCAACTTCAGTTCTTCATCGGTTTTCGCTTCGCGCTCCGGCCAGAAAAGTCCGTTCGTCGTCCGCAACTTGATCTTCGATGCCTCGAGTTCCTGCGCGAAGCCCAGCGGAAAATTCGCCGGCACCACTGCCGAGCGGATGCGGCGTTTTCGCAAAAAATGCGAGAGCACCTTTTCGTAAGCGGGCGCTTTTCGCTGCTTGCCCTGCACCTCGCGTTCGAGCGCGCTGTAGGAAACGAACTCGTCCGCCTGCGCTTGCTTTCGGGCGCGATCGATTTCGAGATCGCTCAAGACCAGGGTGCGCTTGCCGCGTTCCTCCAGAAAAATGAAAGCGTCCGGCGCGAAGAACCGCGTCGCATACAGCATGTCGGGATCGTGTTCGCTCGCCGCCACGATCAACCGCGTGGCTTCATTTTTTTTCGTGCGCTTGCTCATGGAAATATTCCTACGCGTGATGCGCAGCCTTGTCATCCGCCGCGATCAGCGCATCGTTTATCGAACCGGACTGCTTCCAGTCCGCGAACCATTCCTAGCAACATGACACCGACATCTTTGATCATTGTGACGGATCGCGGCACCCTCAAAGCCTACAAAGTAAACGAAACCCCGACCCGCGGCCCGAGCCTGCGTCTCGTCCAGGCGTTCGACACGACCGACGCGCACGGCCGTTATCAGGACAAGCTGACCGACCAGGCTGGCGCGTTCCCCAGCGGTTCCGCGCCCGGCCAGGGCACGTCCATCGCCGAACGGACCGGCATCGAAACGGAAAATGACCGGCGAATCGTGAAACAGTTAGCCGACAGCATCGTCGAAGTCGTGCAGCGCGAAGGAAGCGACGGCTGGTCGTTCGCAGCGCCGGCTTCCATCCATTCCGCGGTGGTCGATCAATTGCCACCCGAGGTCCGCGATCGCATCGTCGAGCACGTAAAATCCGATCTCGTGAAAATCGAACCGTCGAAATTGCCCGGTCATTTTCGGTCGTTACAAACGATCTGAGACCGGGCAGAATCGCCGTTCCGCTCGATCGCCATTATGCAATTACCCGTCAACATCACCTACCGCGGCGTCGCGAAATCCGAGGACATCGACCAGTTCGTCATGGAGAAAGCGGCGCGCCTGGAAAAATTCTGCGATCACATCAACCGTTGCGACGTTGCGATTGAGCAGCCGAATCACGCCCATCAAAAAGGAAATCCGTTTCGGGTCCGGATCGACGTGACCGTTCCGCCCGGCCATGAGTTGGTGGCCGACGAAAAGGGAATGGACAACAGCTCCTACGCGCCGCTCACGAAAGTGATCCACGACGCTTTCAAGACGATGGAGCGTGAGCTGCGCCGCGTCGTCGAGAAGCAGCGGCACGAAGTGAAAACCCACGCCGCTAACCGTTCGCCGAAGTAGCTGTAGCCGGGATCGGTGATCCCGGTCTTGGAGCCGGCACGCCCTCGTGCCGGTGGGCTTACGGATCGCTTTCAACGGCCTGCGGGCAAGGCCGTCTCCAAAAGCTGCGTTCACGTTTGTTGCGAGATCCGCGCTTTTACGATCTTCCGCACCAGTGCACTCGGCAGCGGTTTGTCAGCAGCAAACCGAATCGTTCCTTTGCCGCTCGTGTCGTAACCCTTCAGCTCTTTCTTAAATTGCTGCGCGATCGATCCGGGATAAAACGCGCAATGCTTCGCGCCGGCGCCGTAGCTCACGAGCAACTTACCATTCAACCGAAACCCCGGAATCCCATAGCTCATGCACTCCGTGGCCTTCGGAGCGGACGTCTTGATCTCCTTTCGGAGTCTCGCGAGCGCAGCCTGCTTGTCGGCGCTTAAGGCCGCGAGATACGCGTCGTGATCTTTCGGTTCGCTCTGCGTAAGCAGTTAGGCCGGTGCTCCGCCTAAAGCGCCAGGAAGTGGCGGTGTGACGTCAGGGGCGACGACCACTTGTTTCGGCGGTTTTTCGGGAGGCATTTTCTGCGCGGGCGGCGGATTCCCGGGCGGTGGATTGATGAGGCGGCCGTGCTCGATGATTTCTTTGATCTGCGCGCCGTCGAGAGTTTCGTACTCGAGCAGAGCTTTGGCGATGGCCTCCAAATGGGCGCGATGCTTGGTGAGCACTCGCATCGCGGTCTGGTAGGCGTCGTCGATCAATTTGCGGACTTCGCCATCGATTTGTTCGGCAGTGGCTTCGGAATAATCGCGAGCCCGCGAGATGTCGCGGCCGAGGAACACGTAGTCTTCGTGCTCGCCGTACTCGACCATGCCCATCTTCTCGCTCATGCCCCATTCGCAAACCATCCGGCGGGCAACGGCTGTCGCCTGCTTGATGTCGCCGCGAGCGCCGTTAGTGACGTCGCCAAAAACAATTTCTTCCGCAACGCGGCCGCCCATTCCGACGGCGAGGCCAGCGATGAGCTCATTCTTGCGGTTCGTATACTTGTCTTCCTCAGGCAGCCACATCGTGGAACCAAGCGATGGTCCGCGCGGGATGATCGTGACCTTGTGCAGCGGCTCGGTGTGCTCGAGCAATTCCAACATCAAGGCGTGTCCCGCTTCGTGGTAGGCGGTGTTGGTTTTTTCTTTCTCGCTCAGCGCCATGCTCCGGCGTTCTTTGCCCCAGCGAACTTTGTCGCGCGCTTCTTCGAGCTCCTTGAGCGTGATCCCTTTCAATCCACGACGCGCGGCGAGAAGCGCGGCTTCGTTGATCACGTTTGCCAGCTCCGCCCCGGAATAACCAGGCGTGCCGCGGGCGACGACCTGAAGATCGACGCCTTCCGCCAGCTTCACTTTCTTGGAATGGACCCGCAAAATTTCCTCGCGGCCTTTCACGTCCGGCAAATTCACCGTGATCTGGCGATCGAAACGGCCAGGGCGCAGCAGCGCGGGATCGAGAACATCAGGCCGGTTGGTCGCCGCGATAATGATGACGCCTTCCTGCGTATCGAAACCGTCCATCTCCACGAGCAACGCATTCAGCGTTTGCTCGCGCTCGTCATGGCCGCCTCCGACGCCGTGGCCGCGATGCCGGCCAACCGCGTCGATTTCGTCGATGAAAATAATGCAGGGCGCGGATTTCTTTCCCTGCTCAAACATGTCGCGCACCCGTGAGGCGCCGACGCCGACAAACATCTCCACGAAATCCGAGCCGCTGATGGAGAAGAACGGCACGTCCGCCTCACCAGCGATGGCGCGCGCGAGCAGCGTCTTGCCCGTTCCGGGCGGGCCGACGAGCAACACGCCTTTCGGAATGCGGCCGCCGAGTTTCTGGAACTTTTTCGGGTCCCGCAAAAATTCGACCAGCTCCTGGACTTCGTCCTTCGCTTCCTCGACGCCCGCCACGTCCTTGAACGTGATCTTGTTCTTATCGCGCGCCAGCATTCGCGCTTTCGATTTGCCGAAATTCAGCGCGCCCTTGCCCGCCATGCGGATCTGCTGGCGAAACAGGAAATAGAGAACGAGCAGGAAGAGCGCGATCGGCAAAAATCCGACGAGCGTTTGCGCGATCAGGGTTGAATCGGTCTTGATCGCCGGAGTGATGCCGGCCTGCCGAAGTTTCTCCTGTAGATCGGTGGCGAAATTCAACGCGACGGTCGTGCGAAACGGAACCTGCTGCGCGCCGTTCGGGCCGATCGCCTGCTTGATGTAGGCGCCGCGCAAGGTCTGGGTCGGCTGGCCTTCCTGATAAACAAGCTGGAGCGGGAAATTTTTGTCGTTAACGATCTGTTTATTATCGAGCAGCTCGATGAAGCGATTATACGGAACGTCTTCGAAGCTGTTGTAGGCGCCGCCGCGGAAAAGGACGGCGAGTCCGATAAGAGTAAACGCGATGGCGATGAGGATAACGCCGCGCCAGTTAAAGCTCGGTTCGTTTCCGCGAGGTGGTTTCTCCTTTTGAGAATTGCGATCAGGCTGGGCCATGAGATTGAGAGCCCGGTTTTATCAGGCGCAAAACGCTAACATGAACTCTTGGCAATGCAATGCGATGCGCGGCGTCCATAGGACCTATACGTCCTATAGGGCGGGACTCATTGCGGTTACCCCCTGCGTGCGGTAATTTCGCGGGCCCTTAAATGACCGCCCTTACCAAAGTCGCAGACAAGATCGATCGCGCGGTGCAGAAGGTAACGCCGTTTGCTTATCGGATACAGCGGCGCGGCCGGCGCTGGATGCGGCGGGCCTTGCGGAAACCGCGCTCTGTCTCGGAGGGGCCGAACCTGTTGCCGCTCCTGATTCAGGTGCTGGCAAGCTTTTCAAAAGCCGACGGCGTTCTCCTCGAGGAAGAAATCGACTCGAGCCTCGGGTTCCTTCGCTACGATTATCCGGAAGCGGTTTACTCGGAGCTCCGCCAATTATTTCGCCAGGCGCTCTACGAACAGCAGGACCTCTCGGCGATGGCACAGAAGCTTTCGGCGCAACTGAGCACGGACCGCAAGATCATGCTCGGCGTCCAGCTCTACGATCTGATTTCGCAGGCCGGCCTGAAGCAGGAACAGGTGGTCGCGTTTTATTCCTTTATGTCGCAACTGGGGATGGCCGCGCAGGCGATCGACATCGTCTACCAATTGAACGCTTCCGAGGACGCGGACGCGTCGATTTACCAGCGCGGCGCGTCGCCGCTGGAATCGGTTTCGTTCGGAACCAACGGCGCGGCCGACGTGGTCCTGAAAAGTTTGAACGCAAACGATCGGCTGCTGGCGTTTCGTTATCACGATCTCATCCTTCTCAAGAATTACACGGGCCAGGCGGTATCGGTCCGGGGTCGGCCACTCGCGCGCGGAGGTTTTTGCCGGATTTATCCGGGCCAGCGAATTCTCGTCGGCGACCAATTCCTGACCTACCAGGAGCTGGCCGCCTACTTCAACGCGAAGAAGAACGTTTCGTTGCCGCAAATTTTCGTCCGCGTGCACAAGGACGCGGATGAAGTGCAGCTCGAGCGTTCGCGTTCACGCGAGAGCGCGCTCGAAGTCACCTTCGGATTGAAGGTGCGCGTCAAAGCCCTCCGCGACGTGAACGCCGTGCTCAACGGGACAAAGCTGAAAGCCGGCACGACCGTCGAGGCGACCCTCGAAGACCGGATCGTTTTCCATAACGACAGCGAGATGGACCTGATGGATCTCCGCCGGCGCGCGCGGGCCATGGGCGGCCGGTTCCAACTGAAAGCGTCGAAGTCCGAGTATCTCGTCTCGAACAACCCGAGCATGCTCGAGGAGGACGACATTCTCCTTTCCCCCGGCACCAGTGGCGACGTACTCCTGAAAATCTTGTGCGACTACGACAAACGCGTCGGCACCCTGGAAGTGATCGACGCTGATCGCCCGATTCTCGTCGGCGAAACACCCGTACGCACCACCGCGCCGCTCCAGGACGGCGACACCATCCGGATCGATGTCGGCCAATTTCTGCGCTGCAATTTTTCCGAACGAATCATCGAGGAAGAACGCAACATCATTCGCTCGCTTGAAGTCGTCGATATTACTCACCGTTTCGGCAATAACGAGATCGGGCTCGAAGGCGTTTCGTTCTCGGTGAATCGCGGCGAGCTCGTTTGCGTGATGGGCGCGAGCGGCTCCGGCAAAAGCACGCTCATGAAAGTGCTCGGCGGCCAGCTTCAGCCGAGCCAGGGGCAGGTGCTGTTGAACGATCGCCCGCTTTACGAAAATCTCGATCAGCTCAAGGGCTACATCAGTTACATCCCGCAGGAAGACGCGTTCGACGAGCATCTCACGATCGGCGAGAACCTCGAATTCGCCGCGGCCATTCGCGCGCCGCATCTCTCCGGACGCGATCTCAGCCGGCGGCTCGAAGGCAAATTGATCGAGCTCGGATTAAACGAACGCCGCGACAGCATCGTCGGCAGTCCGGTGAAAAAAACGCTGAGCGGCGGCGAACGAAAACGGCTCAACATCGGTCTCGACATGATCGGGTCGGCGGACGTTTACCTGTTCGACGAGCCGACCTCCGGATTGTCCTCGAAGGATTCCGAGCACGTCATCGAGATCATCCGCGCCCTCGCCCACAACAAGATCATCATCGTCACCATCCACCAGCCGAGCTCGAAACTGTTCCAGATGTTTCACAAAGCGATCCTGTTCGACAAAGGCGGGCGCCTCGTCTTTTTCGGCACGCCCACCGACATGCTCCGCTATTTCGCGGAAGCGGAGCATCAGCACCAATTCGGCGCCGACATGGGCGCGTGCCCGTCGTGCGGAACGACACGGCCGGAATTTATCTTCGACGTTCTCGAAACGCCGCTCCGCGATATCAGCGGCGACATCATCTACGAAGAAAACACGCGCGGTCAGCTGGTCGCCGCGCGCCGGTATGCGCCGGAATTCTGGCGCGATAAATACGAAGCGTTCCGGCTGATCCAGGATGTGAAACAGGTCTCGCTCCGCCGCGGACCCGCGCCGGCGCTACCGGCCGCGCCCTCAGTGAAGCGGCGTTTCTTCATGCGCTGGCGCGACGAGTGGACGCAATTCCGCACCCTCATGAAACGCTCGTTCATGAGCAAGCTGCGGAACCGCGCGAACCTCGTCATCACCATCGGCGTCGCGCCCGTGCTCGCCTTGCTGATCGCGACGCTCCTGCGTTATTCCGAGCGCGGCGATTACGATTACGCGTCCGCTTATCACATCCCGACGTTTCTCTTCCTCAGCCTCATCGTCGCGATGTTTCTCGGCCTAACGAACAGTGCCGACGACGTCATTCGCGACCGCGCCGTGCTTCAGCGCGAGCGCAACCTGAACGTTCGCCTGCCCTACTACGTTTTTTCGAAATTCATGTCGCTCGGCTTCTTCGCCGTCGTCCAATGCATCCTCTTTGTCCTGATCGGAAATTACATCCTCGAGATTCGCGGCATGTTTTGGATCGATCTCGGAATCATGTTCATGACCGCGATGGGCGGCGTCGCGCTCGGTCTTGTCGTCTCCTCGCTCGTGGCCGATCCGAAAACCGCGGCGAACATCGTCCCGCTCGTTTTGATTCCACAGATCATCATGGGTGGCGCGCTCATTAAGTACGAGGACATGAACCGGAACCTCGGGCTCGTTTATGCATTTGCCCGCTGGTTTTCCGAGCATCCTTCGGAGGAACGCGGGAAAAAGATGAGCAGCCGTTTGCAGGTCCCGTTCGTCTGCCAGTTCATCGCGATGCGCTGGTCCTACGAAGAGATGGTCGTCGCCCAGGCGAAGCTCAATCCGCTCACCAGCCGGCAAGAACGCGTGAATC
>DATILK010000199.1:0-5258 GCA_035476555.1 Chthoniobacterales bacterium
CTGGTGGTCGACAACGTCTCGAAATGGTTTCGCACGAGCCGGCAGACGGTCCACGCCCTGGATAAGATCTCGCTCGAGATTGCTGAGGGCGAGTTCGTTTGTCTGGTTGGCCCGAGCGGCTGCGGGAAATCGACATTACTCGACATCATCGCGGGTTTGGAAACGCCGACCGAAGGGCGCGTGATGGCGGACAACGAGCCGGTCAGCAATCCCGGTCGTCATCGTCTCGTTATGTTTCAGGAATCGGCGTTGTTCCCCTGGCTCGATGTGACCGGCAACGTGATGTTCGGATTGAAACTCAAGCCTGGGTTAAAAAACAAGGAGCGCCGCGAAGTGGCAAAGTTTTTCATTCAATTGGTCGGCCTGGAGAAATTTTCCAAAGCGCACGTCCACGAGCTTTCCGGCGGAATGAAGCAACGCGTTGCGCTCGCCCGCGCTTTGGCGCCCAACCCGCGGGTCCTGTTAATGGACGAACCGTTCGCCGCGCTCGACGCGCTGACGCGCGAACAACTTTACAGCGACATCCAGCGCATTTGGGAGAAACGCCGCAAGACCATTGTCTTCGTCACCCACAATGTTCGCGAAGCCGTTTGCCTGGCCGACCGCGTCATTCTCTTTTCGCGAAATCCCGGTCGGATCCGCGAGCAATTCCAAATCCCGCTGCCTCGCCCGCGCGACATCAACAGCATCGAGCTGGCGGAATACGCAGGGACAATCACGCGTGCCTTGAAAGGACATTTGGAAGGCGAGGTGGGCGAGTAATGCGACGCTTCCTGCTGGCCACATTGTTCTTCGCCGCGCTCGTTGCGGCGTGGCATTTCCTGGTGAAATCCGGTCGTTACTCTCCGGTGCTTTTGCCTTCGCCAGAAAGTGTGGGCGAATATCTGATCGGCGCCGCGCGCGACGGCACCTTGTTGCAAGCTACTGGAGTTACGGTGCGGCGACTCCTGGTTGGATACTTGATCGGCATCGCGATCGGTCTGCCGTTAGGTCTCTTCACGTCCGCTTCAAAGTTCATGGAGGACACGATCGGCGTTCTGGCGCTGGGGCTGCAGACCTTGCCGAGTGTCTGCTGGATCCCGCTGGCGTTGCTCTGGTTTGGACAAACTGAAAGCGCCATGCTCTTCGTCGTTGTCATGGGTACGGTTTGGTCGGTCGTGATCGCAACCGATACGGGCGTGCGCAACATTCCGCCGATCTTTGCTCGCGCCGCGAAAACGATGGGATCAACCGGTTTCCATAAATGGACGAAGGTCATTCTACCGGCCTCGCTCCCATTCCTGGTGAGCGGGATGAAACAAGGCTGGGCTTTTGCGTGGCGCTCGCTCATGGCCGCCGAAATTTACGTCACGATTCTAACCGGCTTCGGACTCGGCCATCTCTTGCACTACGGCCGGGAGCTCAATGCCATGGAACAGGTAATCGGCGTCATGTTCGTGATCATCGTCATCGGTCTGCTCGCCGATAAAATCATCTTCTCGCCCATCGAGCGATTCCTTCACAGCCGTTGGGGAACCGGACTGCGTTAGACTTTCGCCAAACGATTTTCTTCTGGTTCAACGCAGACCTACTCAAATACAAACAGGAAAATGAAAGCCAAAATAACGATCGCAATCTTGTTCGGTACCGCGGCTCTTCTGTCCGAAGTGCGGGCCCAGGACATTACTTTGGAAACGGCGCGGCCAGTCGTGGTCAAGTCGGTCCCGCAGTCCGGCGCGGACGATGTCGATCCGAGCCTGACGGAGATCTCCGTCGCGTTTAGTAAACCGATGAAGGCCGGAAGCTGGTCGTGGGTAATGATGAGCAAGGAGAGTTACCCGGGCACGGCCGACGCGCCGAAGTATCTCGACGACAAGAAAACTTGCGTGTTACCCACGAAGCTTCAGCCGGGCAAGACCTATGCGGTCTGGATCAATTCCGAGAAGCTCCAAAACTTCAAGGATGCCACCGGCAACATTGCAGTCCCTTACCTCGTCGTCTTTAGAACGCGAGATAAGTAGTTGTAGCGGCGGCGCTCAGTCGCCGCCCGAAAAGACGCGCCGACAAAGCAGCGCGGCTACCGCGACTAGTCTTTGATGCTGAGCAGCGTCTTGATTTCCTTCAACGCCTTCTTCCGCGAGCTATCGTAGGCCTGCGCGTCAGACTGCTTTCCGCTGGCGATGTAATCCTTCAGGTCGCCGGATTCGCGCAAAACAAGGTCGAGAACTTCAATGGTGTTCTCGACAAACTGGTTGTCACTCTTCGACAACGTTCCAGCCTCAACCAGTTTCGACATCTGGTCCTTCATGCCCTTGGTCACGTTAATGTAGGTATTGATGAAGGTAGTGGCCTGTTCCTGTTTGTAAGCTTTCCCCACATAGGCATCCGCGAGTGTGCCGACCGCCATGTGAGTAAGCAGGACCGATTGGCCGGTCGTGTAACCCAGAGTGTTGAGCAGAACCGTATCGTCCGCGGCGCGAACCGAAGCGGTGGCGAGAACGAACGCGGACAGAAGAGCGAGAACGAGTTTCGAAGTCATAAGGCGCGACGTTAGCGATCCAATTTTGCGAGCACAACCCAAAACCGCGGTTGTGCCAGAGAAAATGCTCGACGCTGCTGCCGCATTGGAGAAAAAGGGGGCATGGAAACAGCAACCCCACCACCGCCAGCTCCACGGCCAGGCTGGTGGAGTCGGAACTGGAAATGGTTTGTGCCCACGGGCTGCTGCCTCACTCCGCTCCTCCTCGGCGGCGCGTGCCTGGCATTCTTGGTTATCGTCGTCTTCGGCGCGCTCAAACAGACCGACGTTTATAAAATGGCAGTCGCCCGGGCGAAATCGGATTCGCGCGTGATCGCCGCGCTCGGCACTCCGGTCGAGGAGGGCTGGTATTTATCCGGCAACACCAGTGTCAACAACGGCTCGGGCACTGCCGATCTCAGCATTCCCATTTCGGGACCCAAAGGCAAAGGAACCATCTACGCCGTCGCCACAAAATCGGGCGGCGAATGGAGCTACTCGAAATTGAGCGTGAAGATCGATAGCACCGGCGAGACGATCGATCTCGGGCCGTAGTTGTAGCCGGGATCGTCGATCCCGGCCGGGAAATGTCGCGTTTGCCGGGATCACCGATCCCGGCTACAACCGATGCGTGAACGAGAAACCAGATCCGGCCCGGCTCGAGTTATCCCGCGACGAGATGCAGAGGCTTGGTTATCGAGTCGTCGATTTGCTCGTCCAGCATTTCGGCGAAATCCGCAATGCGCCGGTTGGGGCGAAAGGGCAACCGGCTGATTTGCTCGCGCGTTTCGCCGGCCCGCCGCCCGAAGCGCCCACCGAACCTAACGAGTTGTTGGCGCGACTGGAGAAGGACGTTTTCCCAAACAACCTCCATGTCGATCATCCGCGATTTTTCGCCTTCGTTCCTGGGCCGGGAAATTTTGTCAGCACGATGGCGGATGCCCTCGCTTCTGGTTTTAACATTTTCAACGGCACCTGGCTTGGCGGTTCCGCCGCGGCGGCGATCGAGCTGAATGTGATCGATTGGTTCCGGCGCTTCTGCGGTTTTCCCGAAACGGCCGGTGGGCTTTTCGTCAGCGGCGGATCGATGGCAAACCTGACAGCGCTTCATGCTGCCCGTCGCGCAAAACTGGGCGACCAGATTCAGAACGCGACCATTTATTTTTCCGACCAGACGCATTACTCGGTCGAACGCGCGTTGCGCGTCATCGGCTTCGCGCCCGAGCAATTCCGCAAGATTCCATCGGACGATCGCTTTCGGCTGCCACTCGATCGCCTGCGCGAAATGATCCGGTCGGACAAAGAAGCGGGGCTGCGTCCATTCTGCATCATCGCGAATGCCGGGACGACAAACACCGGCGCCGTCGATCCGTTGCCGGAACTAGCGGAGCTTTGCGCGACGGAGAAAATGTGGCTGCACGCCGACGGTGCTTACGGTGCAGCGACGATGATTTGTGAGCGGGGCCGGGAAAAATTAGCGGGGCTCGATCGCGTCGATTCGCTTTCGCTCGATCCGCATAAGTGGCTTTTTCAACCGTTCGAATGCGGCTGCGTTCTCGTTCGCGACGCGGCTCAATTGAAGTCCGCGTTTCAACTCATGCCGGAATACATGCGCGACGTTCATCGCCACACCGAAGAAACGAACCTCGCGGATTATGGCGTCCAATTGTCCCGCGGTTTCCGCGCGCTGAAGGTGTGGCTCTCAATCAACACTTTCGGCCTCGCCGCCTTTCGCGATGCCGTCACCTCCGGTTTCCAGCTGGCGGAATTCGCCGAGCGCGAGCTGCGGTCTCGTCGTGATTGCGAAATCCTGTCGCCAGCAGAAATGGGCATCGTCGCCTTTCGCTTTGGAAAAGATGATGCGCTCCAAACCCGACTCGTCGAACAGATGCTAAGCGACGGATTTGCCTTCCTCACTTCGACGACGCTGAAAGGTGTGACTGCGCTTCGCTTGTGCACGATCAATCCGCGCACGACGAAAGACGACATCGTCCAGACGATCGATCGCCTGGAAAAATTCGCGCTGTAGCGGCGGGTGTCTCACCCGCAGTGTTATCGCTAATCGAATCTGCGGGTGGGACACCCGCCGCTACAGCGCTACGCTGTCTCTGTGCTCGCCGGCATGAAGCCGAGAATCAGCGAGACCGCGGCGATGGCAACGTGCAGATACGTGTCCGCATCATTGTTGCTCACCATGCCGAGCAGCATCGTGTCCTGGCCCATGTGCATGAAACCCATCACGGCGACTGCGGCGTAAACCAGGCCGAAGATCCGGAAATACATCCGTGACGCGCCCACGCTACATAGCCCGCAGAACAATGCGACCACACCCGAAAGCAAGTGAACGCAGTTGTGAGCCATGTTGACGTGAAAGATGCCGAGAAGCATCTGGTCCTTCGTCACCGCTGGCACGAAGCCCAGGGTGCCGACGACGAGAAACACAATACCGAAGAGAACCGCCATTGTCTTAACCATATTTGTTGTTCCTGTTGGTTGGGATCGACATCTCAGCGAAAATCCCGGGGCAAAGTCAAGCCTTCTAACGTTACAAGGCGAGGAGATAAATGGCGGCCAGCGTCAGGAGAAAATAGGGCACCAGGACCGCCGCGCCGGCGTAATCCTTGGCCATTCGCTGCCCGAAAAAAAGTGCCAGCAGCGACAGCGCCGAAATTAACGCGCCATAAAACGCGAGCGTCGAATCATGCCGGAAGAGAATCAGCAGGCAACCGACGGCGCTCAGCGCGCCCGCCGCGATTTCCAT
>DATILK010000200.1:0-2230 GCA_035476555.1 Chthoniobacterales bacterium
AGGAAGTAATGCATCCCGAGCCGGAAATTGTTCAGGTTAAACTCGGGGAAATTGTCGCGGTTGACGGTGTAAGGATAAAAGTCGTACTCCTCGAGGCGGCGCCCGAATTTCCGGCGCTCCTTGTACTTGCCCCAGGCGTAACCGGCCGCGAGGAGAATGACTGACGCGATGACGGACGCGACGACGTTCAGGAAGATATCGGAGCCGAACGTGCTCATCGCGAAGCCTGAATAGCAGGAATTCCTGCACGATGCGAGATGGGAGATGCGGGCGGCGTTGAGGCGGGAGACGATGCTGCGAGGGCGATAGACGATTGCGGATGGCCGGACCAGAGATCAGAGGGCGGATATCGGAGGTCAGCGACAGCGAAATATAAGCATTGACTCGACGCGGCGGCGCCACCCAGACTCCGCGGGCTAACAAATAACTAATCGGCGGGCGGCGCCCATGTCGCTCGGCCCGACCAGGGCCCCCGTATTCCGGACGAGCTTCTTCTAACCATCAAAATAGAAAGCTCCAATCCATGAAACCGTTCCGTTCAATCATCGCCGTTGCTCTCCTCGCCGCGTTGCCGGCAGTTGGCTACGCCCAAACCTCGGCGAAAACTTCGCCGTCACCGGTCACCACGAAATCTTCGCCGGCAACTACGAAGTCGACGAGCACCACCACAACGACGACCGCTAGTTCTCCCGCTACCACTACCACGACAACATCGAGTCCCGCGGCGAAGACCTCGGCCGGGCGCACCGATGTTTATCATGTCCATTTCACTCATGCGGCACCGGGCAAGGCGGCCGCGTTGGCTGATGCGTTGAAAACACCGGACCCGAATGCGCCGATGCCCGGCCATTCGATCATGTTCCGGCATCAGGAGGGAGATTCGTGGGATTACTGCGTGGTCGAGCACCTCGGCACCAAGGCGACCGTGCAGATCGCGCCCACCATGCCGGCAGCGTCTGCAGCCACGCGCGACGCGAGCGACTCGCACACCGACACTTTTGTGAGCGGTCCCGCGTGGGCGGATTTCGCGAAAGCGATGGGCATCAACGAAGGCGCTGGGAAATCGGCGATCTATATCGTGTCGGTTTACCGGGCGACTCCGGGACATCGGGAACAACTCGACACCGCGATCAGCACGGTGGCGCCGGGCGACCCGGCCGCAGGAACTGTGGTGATGCAGCATCTCGAAGGCGCGGCCTGGACCTTCTTCGGGATCGCGCGTTATGCGACCTGGGAAGATTTCGTGAAGAGCGAAACGAGCTCGCTCGCGGACCAGGCGAAGAACACCGGCGGTTGGGCGGCGTTCCGCGAGCATTGCTCGTATCACACCGATACGCTGGCGGATCGGCTTATGCCGTAAGGGGAAAAAGCTGAAAAACTGAAACGCTGGAAAGCTGAAATAGCCAAGCATTACAAAGCCGCGGAGGCGCATGATGTTTCTCCGCGGCTTTTGCTTTTGGCATGCGCTGTAGCCGCGGCGCTCTGTCGCCGCGTCTGAATTGCGATGTCCGACGCCGAACGCGGCGACTGAGCGCCGCGACTACAGCTCCAACCTTTGTTTCAGTATTTCAGCTTTTCAGATTTTCAGCGTTTTGGCCGAGGCCTAAGGTCTCGGCATGAAGTCGCTTGGGATCGTGGGCGGGATCGGGCCGGAATCGACGATCGAATATTACCGGTTCATTCTCGAAGGCTGTCGCAAGCGAATGACGGAGACGCCGACGCCGGAGCAACTCCGCGCGGGCGCGCAGAGCGTGCCGCACATCATCATCGATAGCATCGATGTGAACCGCGGGATCGCGATGCTGGATGCGAACGATCTGGCGGCGTTGGCGGATTATGTGTCCGAGTCGGTCGAGCGATTGACGCGGGCCGGCGCGGAGATCGCGCTCATCGCGGCGAATACGCCGCACATCGTGTTTGAGGAAGTGGAGCGGCGCGCGACGATCCCGATGATCAGCCTGGTCCAGGCGACGTGCGAACGCGCGGTGGCGCTCGGGTTGAACAAGCTGGGGTTGCTTGGGACTGGGTTCACGATGCGCGGGAAATTTTATCCGGAAGTGTTTGCGCGTGCCGGGATCGAGCTGGTGACGCCGAACGATGAAGAGAAGGATTTCATTCACCGCGCTTACATCGGCGAGCTGCTCAAGAATGTGTTACTGCCGGAAACGCGCGAACGGATCCTTGCCATCATCAATCGGATGCGCAGCGAGGACGCGATCGAAGCGGTGAT
>DATILK010000201.1:0-3853 GCA_035476555.1 Chthoniobacterales bacterium
ATCCATTTTGAAATCATTCGGAACTCCGAGCGCGTCCCAGATGGCGACGTCTTCCGTTCCCAGACGATAAACGGCGAACCCGCCCGCCTTCGCTTCGCGGACACGCTTTAGCTCATTCAGAAATGTGATCGCGTCGAGAAACCAGACCGAGTGATCCTTGTCTGCGTCCTCGTAATAAAAATACGGATTGTAATGCGGCGGCTCGATCGTCGCCTTACCGACGTCGGCGTAGCTCGCGCGGCTCATCGCCTCTGGAAAACTGATCAGCTCCGCCTTTGTCCCGCCGCTCGTCCAGTCGTAACCATAACTACCGAGCGCGATGATCCATTGATTCGCTTCCGCGCCATCCATGAGGACGTTGAGCCAGCCTTCGAACCAGCGCTTCGAACCGAGCGGCCCCGCCGGATCGATGTCGGAAGTTTCATCGAACAACATCGCAACGAAGCGATCGACGTTGTCCGACAATTCATCGAAGTCGATGTAATCCAGATCCTGCCCGGGCTGCACACAGAGCCAGAGCTGTTTGTCGTCGTAATGCAGCGCATCGGTGAACCGGTCGAGGAATGCGGTGATGTCTTTCTTGTAAGCGGGATCGATCTGTTCCCAATCAATGATCACGCCCGCGGCTTTCGCGTCATTCAGGATCGCGAGCACTTTCTGGATGAAACGGTCCTGCCGTTCGGTCGAACCGTGCGCAAGATTTTCGACCGCTTCCGGCTGCCAGGTATCGCCGACCAGATTTGTCAGCAGCGGCATGAGCAGAAAACCTTTCGCGGCCGCGAGCTTCGGCAGCCGGTTGTCCGCGTCGATTTGCAAATCGCCCGCGCCATTCGTCATCGCCATCCATTCGGGACAAACATGGGTGATCTGCGATGCGTGTTGTTCGAGCGACGTGTAACTGTAGGGATCGCCGTTGGCGTAAAACGCGAGGTGCACCTCGTTCGCCGGCGATTTCTTGCGCGGATGGGCGGCCGGCGCAGGCGCCACCGGCGGCTTCGGTTTTTTCCCGGCGGTCCGCGCCGCGGCGAATTTTTCCCACAACGCGAGATTCACTGGTGCCTGCCCAGCGGGGTTTGCCGTGCCGAGCGCTTTCAATTGCCCTTTCAACTGGCGCAGCGAAAACGGCAGATTCAACTGCGGCGCCACGAAAAGCGTCTGGACGAAGAGAACGGCGCCGAGAAAAATCAGGACGCCGAAAATCAATAGAACGAGGCGCAACCGCGGCCAGCGTTTGCCGGCCGGGTCGGAAAAAACAAAGGGCGTGATCTCAGGTGACGGCTCTTCCATCGACGGAAGCTCATTCTACATCATCCGGGCCAATTCTCGCGCGCGTTCCTGCAAAAGCTGAGCCGCGCGGGCGATCGATTGCTCCGGGGTGATCGGCGGCCGGGCCAGGACCAGGACGTCGTCGAACAAGGCTCGCACCGGAGCTGCATCGCTGGCGCTGCCAACAATTGCAAACACGCGCTTGCCCGCTTCACGCGCCATCCGCGCGACGCCGCCCGGCGCTTTGCCTTCGAGGCTTTGCTCATCCAATCGACCTTCGCCAGTGATCACCACGTCGGCTGTCGCGATCGCATCTTGGAGCCCGATAAATTCAGCGACCACGTCGAACCCTGGCTTGATTGTCGCGCCGCAAAAACTCATCAGGCCGAAACCGAGTCCACCCGCCGCGCCCGCACCAGGGGCATCGCGAGAGTCACAACCAAGATCGCGCGCGACAACATCCGCCAGTCGGTTCAAACCGTTTTCCAAAAGTTCGAGTTGCTCCGGAGTTCCACCTTTCTGCGGACCGAATGTTCGCGTGGCACCGCGGGAGCCGAGCAGCGGATTTCGAACATCCACAGCGGCGGTGATCCTAGCCGTCAAACTCCGCGTCGGTGCTTTGAGTCGGTGCAGACTCACCAGTTCGGCCGGCGATTCAACTTCGTGTTCGTTCGCCAAAAACTGAAACCCAAGGGCGCGCGCCATTCCGAATCCGCCATCGTTTGTCGCACTGCCGCCCAGGCCGATCAGAATTTCCCGAGCACCACGTCTTTCCGCATCCTGAATCATCTCGCCGACGCCGAATGTATCCGCCCGCGACAAAGCTCTTTCGCCGGGATCAATTCTCCAGAGGCCGGCCGCCGCGTTCATTTCCATTACCGCGGTTGCCCGATCGGCGAGCCAGAAATATTCGGCCTCGATTTCCCGCCCGAGAGCGTCGTGCGACCGGCAATTTATTTTCTCGCCACCGCATGCCTGAGAAATCGCACTCGCTGTTCCCTCTCCGCCATCGGCGACGGCCATCGTCGCGATCACCGCCTCCGGCAAAACCTCGCGCAGTCCCGCCGCGATGTTGTCTGCCACTTGGCGAGAATTCAGCGAGCCTTTGAATTTATCCGGCGCAATTAGGATTCGCACTTGGGGAATTTCTCACACAACGGACACAAGGGTCACAAAGTGAATTCTTCGATTGGATCGTCGCCGAGTTGGCCGTTGATCACCCGTTTAATTCCATTCTTTAGGTGCGTCTCGCCGAAATTAATCAGCAGACCGAGTTTCAATCCACTCAAACGCAATTGTGTCAGCAATTGTTTTGCGTGAACTGGCGAAAACGCCGCAACAGATTTCAACTCGACGATGACTTTTCCATCGACGAGCAAGTCAGCACGATATCCCTCCTCGAATAGGATTCCGTCGTAGCGAATGGGCATCGGCTTCTGCCGCTCGGGTTCAAGGCCCAATTTTCGAAGTTCATGCGCGAGTGTCACTTCATACACGGACTCCAGCAAACCGGGCCCCAGTTTCGTGTGCACGAGAAACGCCGCATCGAGAACCTTTGTTGCAATCTGATTCTCGTTCATCTTGCCGTGAACCTTTGTGCCCTTTGTGTGAGGCTCATTCTTTCTTCGCCGCGTACTCGAGCGCCTTCTTGATGTCGAATTGCTTCACTTTTGCGACAAGCGTCGGATCGTTCGCAGCTTCGAGGACACGGCGATTTTGGAGAAGATCGAGAATTCGACCCTGGCGAATTAGTTCGGCGATCTCGGGATCGTTTCGCAACGCGACAATTTTTGGGTGCTCACTTAATTCGACCGCGCCTGGGAACGAAAGAAAGCGCCGCGCACTTTCCGGATTCGCGCAAACTGTTCCAGCATCCTTGAGCGCTTGATAGACAGCCGGCGGCGTGACATCGGTTTGCCTGACGACGTCGCCGAGTTTTCCGAGCTCGACGGAATTCTTCAGGCGAGCCAAGAACGAGGTCAGCGAGTCGGCATCGAAATTCTCCAGCGAAAGCGACTTCTCATCGGGCGCCGAAGCGACGGGCTTATTCTCGACGGTCCGTGGATGCGCCTGGACTTGCGCGTCGGCAACCGAACCGACCGATCTGATCCCGACGAGAATCAGCCAAAGAAAAAACAAACCGAAGACGATCCCAGTCAGCGCGCCGCTGAAACCGTAAACCAAGCGGACGGGGCCGGACGGATGTTGCGCGGTCCGTTTGAAAAGAAGCGAGCCGAGGCTGGCGATGACGCCGTAAACCACGATGGCGAGAAGTGCCCCCCCTATCATCGAGACAATAAAATCCGGCCATTTCAGAACCGAGCGCAGCAGGGGCAGCATGAGATCGCCTCCGAAATAAGCGGCCGCGTAAGCAGCGATCACGGCCGCGCCTCGCATCAATTGGCGAGGAAGGCCGAGCCGATAGCCGCGCACAATTTCGAAGAGAAGCAGCACGATCGCGAACGAGACGAAGATCGTCTGCCAAAGCGTCGAGCCGGCGGCAGTCGAACTCATTTCACGGCGTGGCGATCGCTCGTTGCCTCAGGGCGTGATCGCACAGGACGAGCGCGGCCATGGCTTCGACAAT
>DATILK010000202.1:0-3023 GCA_035476555.1 Chthoniobacterales bacterium
CCGCCAGCGCTTTCTCGGTGGTGACGCCCGGCTTCAAGCGGGCCCAGCCAAACAAACCCGGATGGTTATCGCGCGTCTGCCAGGAAGGACTATCGGTGCGCCGCATCATCGGGAACCAGACTTCCACCGTTCGCGGCGAGAACATCTGCGGCGGCATCACGCCGATGATCGTGTACGGCTGGTTGCCGAAATTCATTACCCGCCCCAGAACATTCGGGTCGCGCGAGAACAGTCTTTGCCACAACCGGTCGCTGATGACCGCGACCAGCGGACCGCCTACGCGATCTTCCTCTTCGCTAAAAACACGGCCCAACTGCGGAGTGAGTCCGATCACTTTGAAAAAATTCGCTGTGACCAAGCCCCCGCTGATCTGTTCCGGCGCGCGCCCTTCGAGTCCGCTCAGGTTGAACGATTCGCGTCGGGAAATGGCGAGATGTTCGAAGACCGTGTTGTCCCGTCTCCAATCGACGTAATCGGGAAATGAAACGGAAATCTGCGGCTGGTTCGCGTCGGTCTCAGTAAGAACGACGATCTTGTCGCCGTCCGGATAAGGCAGCGGCTGGAGCAGGACCGCGTAGATAACGCTGAAGATCGCCGTGTTCGCGCCGATCCCGAGCGCGAGCGTGAGCACCGCGATGAGCGTGAACCCCGGTGATTTCCGGAGCTGGCGGAACGCGAAACGGAGATCGTTCATCGCGCCCTCCGTCTACTTCTTGATCGCTACTTCAGCCGACGCCGGTTTTATCGAGATGCTGCCCGCCCCAGAGCGCAGCACCAGCGATTTCCCGCCGCCGTTGATTTTTCCTTTCATCGAATCGCGATCCGTCCGCGTGCCGATAAACGGTAGGTCGCTCGTCACGCGCCCCGAGCTCGCTTCCGCTTCCACGTCGAGGCCCGCGTCCGGCGGAACCAGCACGTCAATGCTGCCGGCCGACGTTTCCAGATTCACGTCACCGGGCACCGGCGATTTGAGCTTCGCGCTGATCGAACCTCCCGAAGTCCGTCCAACAATTTTGCCGTTGATGTTTTCGAAGCTGAGTCGGCCGCCGCTGGTCTCGACCTTCGCGTCGCCAGCGAAATTCCGGACCACAATCGAACCGCCGGACGTCCGCGCATCAAGCGAACCGCTCCCATCGGTCGCCTCGATCCGGCCACCGCTCGTGTCCACTTTCAGCGGACCATCGCAGCCATTCAGCTCAATGCTGCCGCCGCTCGTCGTCGCACCGGTCGCGCCTTTCAAATGCGTGAAGCGCAATTTGCCGCCGCTCGTGTCGGCACTCACCGTCCCGGTCAGCTCCGCGACCATGATGGTTCCCCCACCGGTGCGCAGCTCCGAGTTAAAAGTCTTCGGCACATGAACCGTGTAACGCGCGTCCATGCTGCAACGCCCACTCCAGTTCAGGTTCCTCTCCTTGTTCTGGCGGCGCGCGCGAATCGTCACCGTGTTCCCGTCCTTCGTCACGGTGACCGGCGTCGACGCAAAATATTCCTTCTCCTGCGAATCGTTATCCGAATCGATCTTCCGATGCGCGGCTACCGAGATCTTGTCATCCGGCCCCGCTGAGACATCGATCGTTCCGAAATCGACATCGACGATCAGCCGGCCACCGGGCGCGCCATCGAGAGTTTGATTAACGTTTTCTTCCGTCAACGCCGACGCGGTGGCGGCGGCGACGACGAGCAGGGTTAAGGCGCGAATGATCATGGGCTGTGGTGGTTGAGGTTGCCGGCGATTTACATTGGAGCGACTCCAACCCGAACGCCTTTGCAGGGCCTATGCCATGGCCCGCAACCATCTCTTTTCGTCTGTCTTAGAGCGACTTACGCTGATGCGCTTGATTGAACGCTAATTCATTCTTCCCGTGCCCGGGATTTTGGCGTCCCATTTTCGAAACGCGCTCGTTCCGTTGGTAGGGCGAGACTCCGTCGAGCCGAATCACGGCAGCACAAAGGCGCGGCTCGACAGAGTCTCGCCCTACCATGAGAAGAAAGCCGATCAAACTTCGAGCCGGTATCCGAGGGTGTGCACGGTGAGGAGGTGTCGCGGTTCCGCGGGAGTGTCTTCGATTTTCTGGCGCAGTTTCACGATCAACTGGTCGAGGGTACGGGTGGTGCCGTAGTAATCGACGCCCCAGACTTCGTTGAGCAGGTTCTCGCGGGAAACGGCGTTGCCGCGTTCACGGAAGAGGACGGAGAGAACTTTCAGTTCGCGCGGACTCAGCTCGATCGGTTCCTTGCCGCGTTTTCCTCGCAACGCTTTGCAATCGATCCGCACCTTGCCGAAGGCGATTTCCATCGGCAGATCGCTCGCGACGCCGCCGGCCTGGGCACGGCGCAACAGTGCCTGCACGCGGGCGAGCAGCTCGCGCAGACTGAACGGCTTCGTCACGTAATCGTCCGCGCCGAGCTCGAGGCCAACGACCTTGTCGATCTCCTGGCCTTTGGCCGAGAGCATCAGGATCGGGACGCGGTTTTTTCCGCTCCGGACTTCGCGGCACAAATCGAACCCGCTTTTTCCCGGGAGCATGATGTCGAGAATGACGAGGTCCGGTTTCAATTGTTTGATGAGCGGTCCGGCCTGCGCGCCGTTCCGGCAATCGGTCACGTCATAACCTTCCGCGCGCAACGCATCGCAAAGGCCGAGCCGGATATGGGCGTCGTCTTCGACAACAAGCAGGCGCTTCTTCATTCGATCGGCTCCGTCCTCAGCGGCACGCGCAAGGTGACGTTGCTCCCGCCGCCTTCGCGCGCCTGGTAGATAATGTCGCCACCATGCTCGCGCGCGATGCGTTGCGCGAGCGTGAGGCCGAGTCCGCTCCCCTGGATCCCGCTCGCGAGCGAATCATGCGCGCGATAAAACGCCTCGAAAATTCTTGTCTCTTCGCCCGCGGGCACGCCGGAGCCGCGATCGAGCACGCTGATCTGGACCGAGTCTTCCGTGAGATAACTGTGGAGATCGATCTCTTTCCGATCGGCGCTGTACTTCTCCGCGTTCGAAAGAAGATTCACGATGACCTGGGCGA
>DATILK010000203.1:0-4424 GCA_035476555.1 Chthoniobacterales bacterium
CGTGAGCCGATGAGTTTGCTGTTCAGGAAATATTCGAGCTTGTGGATCACGATCAGGAAAATGAGTGCGATAAAAGCGACCTTGGCTGAGACCGTAAAACCGATGAAAACGATTACGGTGTTGCTGACGACGTTGCCGACAATCGGAAAAAGTCCGCAGAGAAACGTGAGTCCAACGACCACCGGCCCGTAGGGAAGCCCGAGGAAAGAGACAAAGATCGCGGTCAATACCGTGTTGATGGCGGAGATCGTCATCTGCGCGCCCATTACCGTGGCAAAGCTGCGGTAGAGGTCGCCGAAGCGCGCGGCGATTTCGGTCGAGTAAACCGAATAAAGATTGTTCCGGACCTTGTGCGATTCGGGAGAGAGATCGACCCGGCTGTTAAAGAAAATGCTCACCGCGCAGACAATGGCGATGATGATAAAGACAAACGTGGTCGAGGCGTGCCGGGCGAAATTGGCGAAATCGCCGAGGTAGCGGGCCTGGTCTTTTACCGTGGTCATCGCGGTGGCCTTAAGACCCTCGAAATCCTCGAACGGCAGATCGAAATTATATTTTTCGGCCAAGGCAATCACGGATGGCACCGACTTATCGGCGATTGTTGGAAGGGCGTTGATGGCGGCGCGAACGAAATGGCCGGTCGTGTAACCAATTGCCGCGACGACGAGGAGAAAGATCGCGAGCGTGACCCATTTGTTGGGAATAAAACGGCCGAGTTTGCTCAGAACGAAATAGGAAAAAAGGAGCGCGAGAAACGGCGCGCCGAGCTGAAGAAAGCCAATGAGAACCAGAGTGATCGCGAGCACGATAAACGACCAGCGGGCCTGTTTTGTCATCGCGTTCAAGTTGCGTGCGGCAGGTTTATTCGTCCAGTCTCAACTGGATTTTGCGAGGGAAATTCCAGTAACGGAAGCACGCGCTCTTCACCCTCGACGTGGCTTACATTCGCGCCGATGCGGATCGCGCCCCTTCGTTTGTAGAATTCTTCGGCGTTCGGATCCGCTTCAATCTTGATCGAATCGAATCCAAGATTTCGCGCTTCGGCCGCGGCGTGTTCGAGCAGCGCTCGTCCAATTCCGCGCCGCATCGCGCTGGGAAGAACCCAGAGATGATCGAGATGGATCCCGTCGGCTTCCGTCGTGAGAACATAAAATCCAACGGCGCGTCCATTTTCGATCGCGGCATACGCGACATTCGCCGCGATGAATTCCGGCCGCATCGTCAGGATGTCGCGCCATGCTTCGATCCAGCGCTCGGGATATCCCCGGTGGCGTTTTGCCGCGTGAGCGATCTCAGTGAGCGCCTCGGCGTCTTCCGGTTTCGCGCGGACGATTTCGGGCACGAACTTATTTACCGCGGATAACGCGGATGGCGCGGATATTTTTCTTCATCCGTGTTATCCGCGAGATCCGCGGTTAAATCCGCTGACAATTCTTTTACAAACTTCGAACGGCCCTCTGACACGGCGTTTCGCGAGTCGTGTCTAACTGGGAGTATGAAAAAACTAATGCTAGTCAGTCTCGCGGCGATGCTCGCAAGAGCAGTCGCCGCTTCACCCGCGCCGGATGTGACCCTGCGGGTCACTCCGGAACGCGATTACGTTTACCGGCTTGGCCCGCGCGAAATGATCGTGCAGATCGAAGTCGAGGCGCGCAAAAGCGAGGACGCGCGGCGTTCCCCGATGAATCTCTCGGTCGTCCTCGATCGGAGCGGCTCGATGGAAGGCGCGAAGCTCGAGAAAGCGCGCCAGGCCGCCGCGATGGCGGTCGATAAACTGAATGACGACGATATTTTCTCGCTCGTCACCTACGACGACCAAACCGATTTGCTCATTCCGCCGGAACGCGTCGGCGGGCGCGATCATCGCGAAGAGATCAAGGCGAAAATTCATCGCATCCAGGCAGGCGGCAGCACGGCGCTGCATGCGGGTGTGACTCTCGGCGCGAAGCAGGTCCGGCGCTTCTTTGAAAAGGAGCGGGTCAATCGTGTGATCTTGCTTTCAGACGGCATTGCTAATGTCGGGCCGAGCAGCACCTCGGATCTCGCGCGCCTCGGCCACGAACTGCGCGGTGACGGCATTTCCGTCAGCACCATCGGGCTCGGTGACGATTACAACGAGGACCTCATGACCGCGCTGGCCGAGGCGAGCAACGCCAATTATTATTATGTGAAGGACGCGGAGAAGTTGCCCGGCATTTTCGCGGAGGAACTGGGCGCGGCCCGTTCCCTTCTCGCTCGCAGCATCGTCATTCGCATCGAAGCGCCGGACGGCGTTCGGTTGAAGGAGATCATTGGCCGGCCGGAGATCGAATGCCACGACCGCGTCGCGGAGATCAAAATGCCGGAATTGTTCGGCTCCGAGAAACGTCGCTTCCTGGTGCGCTGCGTGGCCGATAAAACAGGAGATACGTTCGAGCCAGCCTCGGTTGAGTTGAACTACGCCACCGTCGCCGGGGTTCAGGCGCCGGCGCAAAAACAGTCGCCCAAAGTTGTGTTCACCGATGATGAGAAAAAAGCGGACTCGAGTGTGCGGGTCGAAGTCGCGCAAGAGCACAGCGTGGTCGAGAACCGCGTCGCGAAGGAGAAGGCAGTAAAGCTCGCCGATGAAGGCAAGGCGAAGGACGCTGCCGAGCTGCTCCGCAAACAGGCGGCCAAGAACGCGGCCGCGCCCCAGCAGATGCAGGTGCCCGGCGTTGCCGAGGAAAATCGGAAACTCGAAGAAGCGGCCCGCGAGATGGATTCCAGCGGGAATATTGCGAAGGCGCGCCGGAAGGCGATGCAGTTCGAGAACTACGCGGACAAATACCAGAAGAGTCGGTAAGAGTTAGCCATAGGCCTGCGGGTCGTGTCCGGGAGACCACGGCACCCTTCCGCGCGATCCGCAGGTAATGGCGAGCAGACGGCTGTTCAGCGGGAGACAAGGTTGATAGCCTGCGCCTCGCATCGTGAAACGCAGCATCTGGATATTTCTCATCGCGATTGTCCTGCCGAGCATTGGGCTCGGCTGGCTCGCGTTGCGGAGCGCGAACGAGCAGCAAATCATTCTCGAGCGCCGAACCGCCGAGCTTTACCAAAAGGAAACGGATGCAGTCGCGAGTGCTGCTCGCGGCTTGATCGATGAAGAACGGCGCGCGTTCGCTGAGCGCGTGCGGCAAATGCTCACGAGCGAATCAGCGCCACAGCTCGCCCAGGATTTCGCGGCGAAGCTTTCGCGGGTCTGGCCGCGGCCAGCGATTGGGTTCGCGCTGAATGCGGAAGGCAATCTCGTTTCGCCTTCCGCGGAGGAAGCGAAGGGCGACACGGAGCGCCAGCGATTCCTCCAAAACAACAGCGCGTTTCTTTCCGGCACCACGCCGGCGACGGTTTACTCGGTCCCGGCCGAGGAATTCAATCAACTCGAACAACGCCGCAAATCAAAGATCGAAGCCGAAACCTATGCGGATCAGGCCGCAAAAAAATCGGTCGCCAAACCGAAGACGACCGCGCCCGGCGCCCAGCCGAAAGACGAGAGCGCTCAGACTCAGGCGAACCAACTGCGGAATGTCGCGCCGCAGCGCGAACAAAAGGAGAATGCGCCCGCCGTTTCGCAGCTCGTTCCGGCGACGGCAGATTTCAAGGCGCTCACCTCCGATCACGCGGAAGGCTTGGTCACGCGGTTCATGCAGGACCGGCTCGAAATTGTTTTCTGGCTGCGGCCGCCGGAAGCGCCCGGAATGATTTTCGGTTGTCTGATGAACGTGGATGCGCTCGGCGATGTCTGGCTCGACGCCTTGCCGGACAACGCGGCGTCTGAATACGTGCTCGCACTTTTGAATGACAAGGCGCGCGCGGTCGCCACCCAGCCGCCGGGCGTGACTGGCCGCGATTGGCGCCGGCCCTTTGTCGCGTCGGAAGTCGGGGAAGCGTTGCCGCATTGGGAAGCAGCGCTCTATCTCGCGCGCCCAGAGCAGTTGGAGGAAAACGCGCGCAACGTTCGCCGCACCCTCATGCTTTTGATCGCGGCGGCGCTCGCGGCGATCGGTGTCGGCGGCTGGGTAGTTTTTGCAGATGCCCGCCGCCAGCTCGCGCTCGCCCAAAAGAAAACGGATTTCGTTTCCAATGTCTCTCACGAATTGAAGACGCCGCTGACCTCGATCCGGATGTTTGCCGAGATGATGGCCGGCGGGAGCGTCACGGAAGAAAAACGTCCGCGTTATCTCAGGATCATTGTCGCGGAAGCGGAGCGGTTGACCCGTCTCATTAACAACGTGCTCGATTTCGCCCGGCTCGAACGAAAACAGAAGCGCTATGATTTTCGTCCACTCGATCTGCACGAGGTGCTCGCCAAAATCTGGGAAGGACACGAACTGCATTTGCAAGAGCAAGGGTTCACGACTCGCTGGAAAGCCGCACCGCCGCCTTATCCCGTGCGCGGCGATGAAGAC
>DATILK010000204.1:0-2978 GCA_035476555.1 Chthoniobacterales bacterium
TTCGGTCTTCCGCCGCTGACGGTGCGCGACCAGACGGCGAACAATCTCGCCGAAGTCCTGGATTTTTCGGCGCCGAATGTCGCCGCGCCCGCATTTCACAGTTTCGACAGGCCCGTTCAATGGTCCGTGTCCGCCGTCGTCACCGAATCCGAACGACGCAGAAGCGGTTGAACACGCGGAGGGTCTCTCTGCGTTGCGCGCGCTCGCTCTGCAAAGCGGATTCAAGGGAGTGAAATGATGAAACGGTGCTTCCTTTTTCGGTTGGCGATTGTCGCATCACTTGCAGCCGCATCGACAACGCTGGCGTTGCCTCGCCCCGATCACGTCGTCGTCGTGATCATGGAAAATCATTCCTACAGTCAGATTATTGGCTCCGCTGACGCGCCAAACATCAGCGCGCTCGCGCTGGAAGGAGCGAATTTCGTGAACTCGCCGATCGATCCGGCCAGCGTCGCGAGCGGCTCCCATGCGCTGCGGCATCCCAGTCAGCCGAATTATCTGGAGCTTTTTTCGGGGAACAACCAGGGAACTTTGCAGGACGGACATCCCGGCACGTCTTCCGAGCCGCTTTCATCCGCGCCACCGTTCAACACGCCAAACCTTGCGGCTTCGTTGATCGCCGGTGGACTGACCTTCGTCACTTATTCCGAAAATCTGCCGTCCGTCGGATTCGATGGCGACGACTACACGACCAACCCGGCGCTGACTCAGTACCAGCGCAAACACAATCCAGTGGCGAACTGGCAGGCCGCCGACGCGCCCGCGAATCATCACGTGCCGTTCGCAGTCAATCAGCCGTTCACGTCGTTTCCGACGAATGCCGCCGGATTCACCGCGCTGCCGACGGTCGCGTTCGTCGTGCCGGACCAGCAGGACGACATGCACGATGGCACCGTGGCGCAGGCCGACGCGTGGCTGAAGACGCACATCCTGGACACGTATTACCAATGGGCGAAAACGCACAACAGCCTGCTCATCGTGACCTTCGATGAAGATGGCGACAACACGCCCAGCAACCAGATCCCGACGATCTTCGCGGGACCGATGGTCAAGCCCGGCAATTATTTTGAGATGAACATCAATCCGCCGGACACACGGACGCCAGACGGACTCATCACGCCGACCGGGACCGCGATGAACCATTACAACGTCCTGCGCACGATCGAAGACATCTACGGGCTCGCGCCGATCGGCGGCTCCGCGAATGTCCCGCCGATCAGCGATGTCTTCGTTTCCATTCCAACGAGTGGTCCCGTGATCGTGCCGAACAATCTCAGCACAACCCAGGGCGACACTGGCAATTTGTTCCCGCTCTTTTCCAGCAAACCGATTCGTTACCAGCAGGTCCTGGCCAAATCGCAGTTCAGCCGGTTTGCGGCGGGCGGGGAAACGATCAACTCGATCGCGTTTCGCGCTCACGCGCCGGGAGTTCCGTTCGCTGCTTCCGTCCCGCAATTGCAGGTCGGGCTCTCGACGACCCAAAAGAATCCCGACGGCCTGAGCTCGACCTTCGGCGATAACGTCGGTCCCGACGACGTTCAAGTTTTCTCGGGTGCTTTGAATGTGGCGGTAAATAACCCCGCTTCCTCCAGCGGCGTGGCGACTTTCGATATCGTGATCACGTTCACGACGCCGTTTCATTACAATCCTGCGAGCGGGAATCTGCTGATCGACATTCAGAACATTCAGGGCGGCTCCGAAGTGCCGCCGCTCGACCAGGAGATGGACGCGACCAACGCAACGGGCGATTCCGTTTCGCGGGTTTACAATTACGGCGACGCCAATGCGACCGCGGCCGGGCAGTCGGGCGGAACCGCGGAAAACGACACGACCGGACTCGTGATCCAATTCGGCACGACGACGAACGCGGCGCCATCGCCCACTCCCACGCCGTCCCCGAACACGATGCTGCTCAATGACTCGACCCGTCTTCGCACCGGCAGCGGCGACAGCGTCATGATCGGCGGATTCATCGTCGGCGGTTCGGTGAAGAAGAAAGTGGTCGTTCGCGGCATTGGACCTTCGATCAAGATCAACGGCACACCGGTCCCGGGAACGTTGCAGGATCCGGTGATCGAACTGCACAAGAGCGACGGCTCGATCCTGAGTGTGAACGACAACTGGAAGGACACTCAGCAGGCCGAGATCGAGGCGACGGGTCTCGCTCCGGCGGACGACCGCGAGTCCGCGATCTCAATTGCGCTCGATCCCGGCAATTACACCGTGGTGCTGACTGGCAAAGATGGCGCGAGCGGGATTGGTCTCGTTGAAGCGTACGACGTCGAGCAGGGGTCGCCCGCGCGGTTGCTCAACATTTCCACCCGCGGTCAGGTTCAGACCGGCGACAACGTAATGATCGGCGGCGTCATCCTTGGCGGCTCCGATTACGCCCGCGTGATTTTCCGCGGCCTCGGACCATCGATCGCGGTCGGTGGCGTTCCGGTGCCGGGAACGCTGGCCGATCCGACGCTCGAATTGCACGACGGCAATGGCGCGCCGCTCGCCTTCGACGATAATTGGAAGGACTCGCAGCAGGCTGAAATTCAGCAGAGCGGTCTCGCTCCGAGCGACGATCGCGAAGCCGCGATCATCGGAAGTTACCCGCCCGGGCAATACACTGCGATTCTTCGGGGAAAGAACGACACGACCGGCATCGCGCTGGTTGAAGCCTACAAGCTGAACTAGCGGGCATTTAACTTTCCTTGCGCCGGACACAGTCGTCTGTTCATTTCCCGACGCTCGAATCGCTCGGCGCAAGAAAATGGAACCGGCACAAATAGAGTCTCCGGCAGCAGAAGCGCAGATTTTGATTACGCCGCCGGGCGCCAGTTGCGATCCGGCCCGTTTCTCCGACCCGCGCAATTTCATCAACCGCGAGCTAAGTTGGCTCGAATTCAACCGGCGCGTCCTCGAGGAAGCGGAAGATCCGACGCAGCCGTTGATCGAGCGGGTAAAATTTCTCACGATCTTCAGTTCGA
>DATILK010000205.1:0-3837 GCA_035476555.1 Chthoniobacterales bacterium
TGATTTGCGCGTTTCGCATCGCGTTCCCGGAGATCGGGATTGTGTTGAGTACGCGCGAGCGCGCGGCGTTACGCGATGCGCTGGTGCCGCTTGGCGTCACGATGATGAGCGCTGGCAGCCACACCGAGCCCGGCGGTTACACGCATCAGGGAACGGACGAACTGCATCGGACGGTGCGCGGCCGAATCGTCGCCCCAGAGTTTGAGAACGGCGAAGACATGGTCGCGACAGGTCAATTCGAGATCAGCGACGGCCGGTCGCCGGCGGAAGTGGTGGACGCGTTGAAACGGCGCGGGTTCGAGCCGGTCTGGAAAGATTGGGACGCCGGGCTCCTGGCGAGATGAATCTGTGGGTCAACGGCGAACGCGCCGAAGTCAATGGCCTAACGAGTGTCGCCGAACTGGCCCGGCATTACGGATTGGAACCCAACACCGTGTTGATCGAGCACAATGCGGTCGCGCTTCACCAGCGCGAATGGCCGGAGCGCAAGCTTGCCGAGGGCGATCGCGTTGAATTCGTGCGGGTCGTCGCGGGCGGTTAGCGCCGGGCCGCGACCGCGAGTCGCAATCCGAGAAAGATAAAGAGTGAACTGACGGCGCGATTGAGCCACGAGGCAAACGTGCGGTTCTCGCGCAGCCGCGCGCTAAACGCGCTCGAGAACCACGCCAGAACCAGGCACCAGATCGTGCCGGTCGTGACGAAGGTGAGTCCGAGAACAACGAACGCGATTGTCTTCGACGGCGCGCTTGCATCGATGAACTGCGGCAGAAACGCGAGGAAAAATAGCGCGACCTTCGGGTTCAAAATGTTGGTCAGAATTCCCTGGCGAAACGCCGCCGTGGCGCCGCGCCGTTTGAAATGCGCGGGCAAAGCCAGCTCATGCTGTTTCTCCAGCAGCGCGCGCACGCCGAGAAAAATCAGATACGCGGCGCCGGCGAGTTTGACGAAGGTAAAAGCCCACGCGGAAGTGGCCAGGACCGCGGACAATCCGAGCGCGGCGGCGCATGTGTGGAAGATGCTTCCGACCGAAATGCCGAGCGCGGATGCGACGCCGGCGCGGCGGCCTTGCGCGATGCTGCGTCCGAGAATGTAGAGCGTGTCCGGTCCGGGGGTCAGGTTCAGCAAGACGCCGGTAGTGATGAAGAGCGCGAAATCGTGGATCCCGAACATCGAAGAAAAATCTGAAACGCTGAAAAACTGAAAGGGCTGCTTTGATTTCAGCTTTTCAGCGTTTCAGTCTTTCAGCATTTTATTCCGGCAGCAATAATGGAAACAATCCCATCGCGCAGAGCGAACGTCGACCGGCCGCGCTTTCCGTGGAGAGTCTTGTGGGTCCTGCTGATGGCCTCGCTTGTTGGCGTCGCCAGTCTGTTTCCTTATCTCCTGGCTCTTTTTCAAAAAATAATTGCGGCGCGTCCGTGGCCCATCGGATTGGAAGCAGCGATGCCGATTTGGAAACGCGGTTTCGAGGCCGCGATGCTGGCGCACTTCTCGGCCGATTTCACCCTGCACGTGATCGGGCCAATGTTTTTCCGGGGCTAACGTCAGGCGCGCGCTTTGACCACCACGCGCATCCCGTCCTTTTGAATCACCGTGATCGGCGTTTCAGCGGAAACGAATTCGCCTTCAGTGACGACATCGACTACGTGATCGGCGAAACGCGCTTTGCCGCTCGGGCGCAACATCGTTTGCGCGGTGCCCTCCATCCCTGGCGAAAGATCGAGCGCGGTGGCGAACTGGCGCGGCGCGCCGGCCAGCGACGGACCGGGCGGATTCGTCGTCATGAGCGCGAACCGGCGATAGAGATTGGTCTTCGGCAGATAGCGCGCGAGCACCATGATTATCAGCGTCGCCGCGATTAAAGCGAAAAACAGATTACGCAACGGGATGGCAAGCATGTCGCTCGTCGGGAAAAATGTTTCGCCCGGATAGCGATCGATCATCGCCCAGAGGAGCGATGCCAGCATGAGAAAGACGCCGATTACGCCGAACACGATCGTCGAGTGCGCGAAGAAAAGAATTTCGACGAGGACGAAAATGATGCCGAGAACAAAAAGAGCGACGACTTCCCAGCCTGCGAGCCCGGCGAGATAATGGCCGGCGAAGAACAGCGCGAAACAAATCGCGGCGATGATGCCCGGCATGCTCGCGCCCGGCATTTTGAATTCCAGATACGCGCAAATAATTCCCAGCAAGAGAAGCGCCGGCGCGAATGCGGTGATCCAAAAGGCCAGCCGTTCGAATCCGCTCGGTTCGACCGCGACGACCGCGCCTTTCAATCCGGCTTTCTTCGCGAGATCTTCAATCGAGTTCGCGATGCCGTCGGCCAGGAGCGGCTTGCCATTGATGTTCTCGGTCGCTTCCTGGGCGTTCAACGTCAGCAACGTTCCCTTCGCGTGGACGACGCGTTCGCCGAGGCGCACGTCCTTTTCCTTGTTCATGAACGCTTCGCCGATGTCGGGATTGTGTCCGTTGCGCGTGGCGGAATTGCGGACGAGCGCGGACCAATAGGAAAGCGTCTTGTCTTTTTCGGTGCCGGTGAGTTCGGCGCCGTTGGCGAGTACCGGCGCGGCCGCACCGATCGCGCTCACGGGCGACATATAAATGTGGCGCGTCGCGAGCGCGATGAGCGAACCAGCCGAGCCGGCGTTGGTGTTGATGAACGTGTAAGTGGGAATGGTGGTGCGGTTCAGCGCGCCGCTGATTTCGTCGGCCGCATCGAGTCGACCGCCATAGGTATTCATGTCGATGACGATCGCGCCGGCGCCGGCGGTCTCGGCGGCTTTGATGGCGCGGCGCAGGAACAAATAGAGCGGCGGCGAAATTTCTCCGCTCAACTCGACCACAACCGTGTCGCCTTTCTGGATGACTTCACGCGCGTGGGTCGCCGGAACGAACGCGGCGAGCGCGAGGACCAACAGCCAAAGCCGGAACAAAATTCTCATCAAAGGGTCGCTTCTCGCTTAATTTGAATCGCGACCGGCGACAACACGAGCGAAAAGTAAACGCGCATGGGAACGATCCCGACACAGACCATCGAGCAGATCGCAGCCGCGAACGACATCGTGGAAGTGATCGGGACTTATTTTCCGTTGAAGCGCGCGGGCTCGACGTTCAAGGCGCTCTGCCCGTTTCATCAGGAAAAGACGCCGTCGTTCACGGTCAGTCCGTCGCGGCAAACGTTTCACTGTTTCGGCTGCGGCGCGGGCGGAAGCGTTTTCCGCTTCGTGATGGATTACGAGCATCTCGATTTTCCCGCGGCGGTGAAGAAGCTGGCGACGCGCGTGGGAATTCCGGTGATCGAAGAACGTGGCGTTAGCAGCGCGGAGGACGATCGGCAGCACGAAACGCGACGAGCATTGCTCCAATTGCACGCGGAAGCGGCGGAATGGTTTCACGAAAATCTCGTGAAGAAGAAAATCGGCGAGCCGGCCCGGGAATATTTGAAAGGGCGGGGGATCGACAAACGAATCGCGAAGGATTGGCAGATCGGGTTTGCGCCCGAAAGCTGGGACGCATTCTTGAGTTGGGCGCTGGAACGCGGTTATCCGCAGCGTTTGGTTTTGGATAGCGGACTCATCACCCGGCGCGAGGAAGACAACAAAACCTACGATCGGTTCCGGAACCGGATCATGTTCCCGATCCACAACGACGTCGGCGAAGTGATCGCGTTTAGCGGCCGCATTCTCGACAAAGAAGCGGAGGCGGCGAAATACGTGAACTCGCCGGAGACGCCGCTCTTCCGAAAAGGTCGCGTTCTATTCGGTCTGCACAAAACGAAGCGCGGATTGATCGAAGCGGATTGCGCGATCGTCTGCGAAGGGCAGCTCGATTTGA
>DATILK010000206.1:0-2073 GCA_035476555.1 Chthoniobacterales bacterium
GATGGCGTCCGCTTCCTTTACGACGTCCCCGTTCGCCATCACATCTTTGCTCTCGAACGGCAGCGGCCGCCGGCGGAAATTCTGAATCGCCATCAAACGATCTGGCGCGTGGTCGACGGCAAGTATGTCGAGGACCCGAAATTATTCTCCGAGCTGCAGGCGAACGCCGCCCAGCCGTAGCTGGTTCACTCCACCGTCCGTAACTGAATGCAATCGACCTTGTCCCGGCCGCCCAGCAGGTCGGTGAGAATGACGAGATTATCGCCGTGGCTCGTCAATTTCTCGCAACTCAGATACGCGATCGCCGATTCAATCGTGACATTCGGGTCCGGATCGAAGGCGAGCATCACGGGATGCGTACCCCAACTGATCACGATCTGGCGAAAAACCTCTTCGCTCGGGGTGAACGCGAAGATCGGCGCGTTCTCCGGGCGCAGATTGGAAACGTAACGCGCCATGGTTCCATGATGAGTGAACACGACGAGATTTGCACGCGGCAGCGAGTTGGCCAGGACAACGGCTGACGCGCACGTTTTTTGGCGCGCATCCTCCAGGACCGCGTCCGCGCCATAGCCGGCGCCGCCGCTCCGCTCGATTCGGCGTGCGACGCGATCGAACACCTGGACGCATTCCACCGGATACCGGCCCATTGAAGTTTCACCGCTCAACATGATGGCATCCGCCTGCTCGAAGACGGCGTTCGCCACGTCGGTGATTTCAGCGCGCGTCGGCATCGGGTTCTCGATCATCGATTCGAGCATGTGGGTCGCCACGATGACCGGCTTCCCGATTCGCAGGCATTTCTTCACGATCCGGCGCTGGATGATCGGCAGCTCTTCCATCGGACATTCGATCCCGAGGTCGCCGCGCGCGATCATGACTACATCCGCGGCTTCGATCATCTGGTGGATGTGACGCACGGCGGACTGGTCTTCGATTTTCGCAACCACCCGGGCGCGGCTCCGCGCTTTTTTCAAAACCCGCCGCAACGCCTCGAGGTCGCTTTTCTGTCGGGCAAAACTCAGCGCCACAAAATCCACGTTCAGCTCCACGCCGAGCGCGATGTCCTCGAGATCCTTTTCGGTTAATGGCGGCAGATTCACGCGCACGCCCGGCAAATTGATGTGGCGGCGCGAACCGAGCACACCCGGCGTGAGAACTTTGCAGCGGATGCGGTGGCGCTTTTTCTGAAGCACCAGCAAACGCATCACGCCGTTATCGACCAGGACGACGTCGCCGACGGAAATGTCGTTCACGAGCCCTTCGTAGTTCACGTCGACGGAATATTTTTCCTCGCTCTTCGCGCCGCGAACGGTGAACTCGAGGATGTCGCCCACCTTCAAGTGCAGGTTCGATTTCAATTCGCCGGTGCGAATCGCCGGCCCCTGCGTGTCGAGAAGAATGGCGACCGGGCGCGGGATTTCAGTCGCGATCTTGCGGATGCGCGGCACGATCTCGCGCACCCACTCGTGCTTCGCGTGGCTCATGTTGAGCCGGAAAATGTCCGCTCCGGCGACGAGCAGCGCACGGATCGTCTCAGGTTTTTCCGTGGCCGGCCCGAGGGTGCAGATGATTTTCGTCCTGCGCATCCGAGTCACGATTGAAGTTTGTCCGGAGAAAGCAAGGCCCTTCTCGACTACTCGGTTGCGCAAGAGCGGTGCTCGGCGTTGACTCCGAGACGATGCACCCAAGTTCGTTCGACAAGATGACTGCGTTCCGGCGCGATTACCTCGAAGCGCGCCGAGCCGAGCCGCTCGTCATTCTCGATTTGGGCAGCCAGGACATCAACGGCTGTTACCGGCCGCTCTTTGGATTGCCGCCGTGGAAATATGTCGGCGTCGATCTCGCGCCGGGGGCGAACGTCGATCTCGTGTTGAGCGATCCGTACGACTGGCGCGAAATCTCACCGGAAACCGCGGACGTCATCGTGGCCGGCCAGACTTTCGAGCACACCGAATTTTTTTGGGAAACCGCGCGGCAAATTACGCGGGCCCTCAAGCCGAACGGACTCTGTTGCATCATCGTTCCGTCCAGTGGACCGGAGCATCGGTTCCCGGTCGATTGCTGGCGGAT
>DATILK010000207.1:0-1861 GCA_035476555.1 Chthoniobacterales bacterium
TGTCCATCCGCGGAATCCGTGGTTAAATCTCTCTCCACATGAGCAAAGTTTACTCAGACGCCAAAACCGCGCTGGCCGGCCTCCTTCACGACGACATGACGATCGCCGCGGGCGGGTTCGGGCTCTGCGGCATCCCGGAAAATCTCATCGCCGCCCTCCACGAGAGCGGCGTGAAAGGCCTGACCATCGTCGGCAACAACGCCGGCGTCGATGGCTTCGGCATGGGAGTTCTGCTCACCACGCGGCAGGTGAAAAAAGTCCTGGCCTCGTACGTTGGCGAGAACAAAGAGTTCGAGCGTCAGGTGTTGTCGGGTGAACTTGAACTCGAGCTCATTCCCCAAGGCACGCTGGCGGAGCGGCTGCGTGCGGGTGGCGCGGGGATCCCGGGATTCTACACGCGCACTGGCTTCGGCACCAAACTGGCTGAGGGCAAGGAAACCAAAGTTTTCGACGGCAAGGAATACGTGCTCGAACCCGGCATCACGGCCGAGCTTTCGCTCGTGAAGGCGTGGAAGGGCGACAAATCCGGTAACCTGATTTATCGAAAAACCTCACGGAACTTCAATCCAATGATCGCCACTTGCGGTAAGATCTGCGTGGCAGAGGTCGAGCAGCTGGTCGAGGTTGGCGAGCTCGATCCCGACCAAATCCATACGCCTGGGATTTTCGTGAACCGGATCATTCAGGGAGAAAAATACGAAAAGCGGATCGAGTTCCGCACCGTTCAGGGCGCCGATCCAAACAAGAAAACTTCATCGCCCGTTCGGGATTTGATGGCGAAGCGTGCCGCGCAGGAATTGCGCGATGGTTACTACGTCAATCTTGGCATCGGAATTCCGACGCTCGTCGCCAATTTCATTCCCGAAGGAATTCACGTCACGCTCCAATCCGAGAACGGGTTGCTCGGGATCGGCCCGTTTCCGACAGAAGATAAGATTGACGCCGACCTGATTAACGCGGGCAAACAAACGATTACCGAACGGCCTGGGTCAGCTTATTTCTCGAGCGCCGATTCGTTTGGACAGATTCGCGGCGGTCACATCGATCTTGCGATCCTGGGCGCATTCGAAGTGACCGACAGCGGCGACATCGCGAACTGGATGATTCCGGGAAAAATGATCAAAGGTCCGGGCGGCGCGATGGACCTTGTGGCGGGCGTGAAGCGAGTAGTCGCGGTGTTGGAGCACACAGCCAAAGACGGCAGCCCGAAGATTTTGAAACTATGCACGCTGCCCATCACTGGCTTGGGAGTCGTCAACCTCATCATCACCGATCTATGCGTGTTCGAGGTGAAACAAGGCGGCGGTCTCGTTCTCACGGAGATTCATTCCGACGCGACTGTGGATGACATTCGCGCGAAGACCGGCGCGCCGTTCGAGGTCGCGCTTAAGAAATAACTTCTGCGCGCTCTCGCGGACAGACGAGAACAAGCAACGAAGCGATAATCCAACACGCGATCATCACCGCGAAACCGGTGTTGAACGATCCTGTGCGCTGACTCAAGTCGCCGAAAATTTTTGGGCCGACAAATCCGCCGATGCTCGCGGTGCAGTTGATAAAGCCAACTGCCGCAGCTGCTGCTGCGCTCGTGAGGAATGCGGATGGTAACGCCCAAAACGCGGGCAGATAGGCAACGCTCCCGAAACCAATGAGAGTAAACACGACCATGAGCAGCGCGGTCGAATGCGGCAGAAAGAACCAAATCGCGAGACCGAAAGCGGCGGTCAATTGCGGAGCGGCAAAATGCCAGCGCCGTTCGCGTGTGCGATCCGAATTCCATCCGAGCACGAGCATGCCGATCAATCCGGCGAAGAATGGAATCGCGCCCATCCAACCAACGTGAAGATCGCTCCATCCGGTC
>DATILK010000208.1:0-3068 GCA_035476555.1 Chthoniobacterales bacterium
TGAAACCGACGCGCGGGGCGAAAGCGGCAATGGAGCGAACGACCGTGGACGTTCGCGAACGTCTTTTCTTTCTCGACTACTCGCCGGTCCTGGTCGGCTCCGCGCGGACGGGCGAGAACGTCGATGAACTTTTTCGGCTGATTAAGATGATGCGCAAAGCGGTCCGCGCGCGATTGGGAACCGGCGTGTTGAATCGCTTGCTTCGCGCCGCGTTCGAGGAAAATCCGCCGCCCATGATCGGGACCAGGCGGCTGAAATTATTTTACGCCACCCAAAAGGGAGGCGAAGACGAGAGCGCGCTGGAAGCGGTGAAGATCGTTTTGTTCGTGAATCAGCCGAAGCTCTTGAGCGACACGTATTCCCGATATCTCCAGAGACGCATTCGCGCCGCCTGGCCGTTGCCGGGGTTGCCGGTTCTTTTCAGCTGCCGGGCGCGAAGCGAGAAGACATAGCCGCGGTTGATCGAACGATCTAGCCGTCTTACCTGTCTCACTTCTTCTTATGAAATCGACGCAGGAAATCACGCAGAACGTCCAGGAAATGGGGCAATGGATTCCGCCCTTGCGCGAACAGGTCGGCCGCGTCGTTATAGGGCAAAAATATCTGGTCGACCGCCTGCTGCTCGGCCTCCTGGCAAACGGACACATTCTCCTCGAAGGCGTTCCGGGTTTGGCGAAGACGCTCACGGTCAAAACAATGGCCAACTGTATCCAAACCGGCTTCCAGCGTTTGCAATTCACGCCCGATCTTTTGCCGGCCGATTTGATCGGCACGCTCATCTACAATCCGCGCACTGGCGAATTCACGACGAAGCTCGGCCCGCTTTTCTCGAACCTGATCCTGGCTGATGAAATCAACCGTGCGCCGGCCAAAGTGCAGAGCGCGCTTTTGGAAGCGATGCAGGAGCGCCAGGTCACGATCGGCGAAACGACTTATCCGTTGTCGGATCCGTTTCTCGTTCTCGCCACCCAGAATCCGCTCGAGCAGGAAGGAACATATCAACTTCCCGAAGCACAGCTCGACCGATTCATGTTGAAGCTCCACATCGGGTATCCGCAAAAAACCGAGGAGCGCCAGATCCTGGATTTGATGGCAACGTCGGCGCCGGATCTGACGGTCACGCCCGTCGTCGATCCGCAACGCATCATCGCCGCGCGCTCGATCGTGAACGAAATTTATATCGACGATCGAGTGAAGGATTACATCGTCGATGTCGTCTGGGCGACGCGCGATCCCGCCGCTTACAATCTGAAAATGGAAGGCCTGGTGCGTTACGGCGCTTCGCCGCGGGCGACGATTTATCTCGCGCTGGCCGCTCGCGCGCACGCTTTCCTGAACGGCCGCGGTTACGTGACTCCGCAGGACGTGAAGAGCATCGGTACTGACGTGCTCCGTCATCGCGTCATCGTGAGTTACGAAGCCGAAGCGGAATCGATCACCAGCGAAACGATCGTCGATCGGATCTTCGCCGGCCTGCCTGTGCCGTGAGCGCTCGCGATCGGCAAACCCCCGCGGAAATCCTCAAGAAAATCCGCGCGCTGGAAATCAAGACGAAGGGCTTCGTGCAAACGATGTTCGCCGGCGATTATCACAGCGTCTTCAAAGGGCGCGGGATGAACTTCGAAGACGTGCGCGAGTACCAGCCCGGCGACGAAATTCGCGCGATCGATTGGAACGTGACCGCGCGGCTCGGGACGGCATTCGTGAAAAAGTTCACGGAGGAACGCGAGTTGACTGTCGTGCTGGTGGTAGACGTGAGCGCTTCGGGAAATTTCGGCAGCACCGTGCAATCGAAGCGCGAGCTCGCGGCGGAAGTCGCATGCGTGCTGGCGTTCAGCGCCATTCGGAACAACGACAAAGTCGGTCTGTTGCTCTTCAGCGATCGGGTCGAGCTTTTCATTCCCCCGAAGAAAGGTCGATCGCACACGCTCCGGATCATTCGTGAAATTTTGTTCTTCGAACCAATCGGACGCGGGACAGCTCCGGCTTTGGCTTTGGATTATTTGAACAACGTTGTGACGCGGCGCGCCGTTGTGTTTTTCATTTCGGATTTTCAAACGAGTGGTTTCTCGCGCGAGCTATCGGTGAGCGGACGGAGGCATGATTTCATCGCGCTCCATATCCAGGACGAGCGCGAAGAGACTCTGCCGAATGTCGGAATCATCACGCTCGAGGACGCAGAGACCGGCGAACAGATCGAGATCAACACCGCAGATCGATCGACCCGGTCGCGCTTCAACGCTCTCGCCGAAGCACACCGGACCGAGCTCAACCGGACATTGCGGCGCAACAATATCGACGCCGTGTCATTGCGAACCGGAGAAAATTATCTACCGGCGCTGCGGTCGTTTTTTAAACAACGCGAGCGCCGAATGGCCATACGATGAATTGGCTCGTTGCGATCAGCGACATTCATGAAATTGCGCAGCCGGTTGATTACTCGCTCGTGCCGCCCTGGGTGATTTACGCCGGGATCGCGCTCGGTCTCGCTGTTCTTGGTTTGATTGCGCGGTGGATTCGAAAGCGCGCTCTGCGGCCGAAGCCGATCCGTTCGCCACGCGAGCGTGCGCTGGAAGGTCTTAATCAGATCGAACACGAAATGGAAACGATGACGCCGTACCAATTTAGCATCGCGGTTTCCGACATCCTGCGCGGTTACGTCACGGAACAATATCAATTGCCGGTGACGCGCCAGACTTCGGTCGAGTTTCTGACGATGCTCGCGAAAAAATCGCCGTTCGCGGATGACGCGAAGTCGCTCCTCGAAGATTTCCTGAACCGGTGCGATCTGATCAAGTTCGCGCGCTACGACGCGACCATTCACGACAGCCAATTGCTTTTCGAAGAAGCAAAACAATTCGTGACAGGAGGGCAGCTTGAACCTGCGTGACTGGCTTTCGGGCGGAGCTGCTCTCACTTTCGCGCAGCCGTGGTTCCTTCTCCTCTTGCTCGCGATCCCGTTGCTGGCGTGGTTCCGCGGCAAGAGCGGTCCGGCCGCGGCGCTAACCTTTTCGTCCACGACGGCTCTGCAATCGCTCGGCAAATCGAGCGCGGCCCGGGCTGGAAAG
>DATILK010000209.1:0-3915 GCA_035476555.1 Chthoniobacterales bacterium
GGCCTGATCTTGATTCGAGCGCTCGAACCGCGGCGCGGCAGCCCACTCATGAAAAGGCGGCGCGGCATCGATGACATTCGCCGGCTCTGTTCCGGTCCGGGAAAACTCACGCAGGCGCTCGACATCACGAACCGTCATCACGAGAAAAGCATTTGTGCCGGCACGCGGCATTATCTTTTGCCGCGCGTTAACGCTCACGTTCGTGTCGTCGCCGATCCACGCGTTGGAATCAGCCGGTCGAAGGATTATCCCTGGCGCTTCACCTTGGCCGAAAGCGATTTTGTCAGCCGGCCAGTCCGTATCGCTCGGACATGACACATCGGCGCCATGCGTTACCTTAGGCCGCTATGAAAAAACGCGTCCTGCTCGGGATGAGTGGCGGGGTCGATTCCAGCGTGGCGGGATACCTTCTCCGCGAACAGGGATACGACGTCGTCGGCGTCACGATGAAAGTCTGGCCGCAGGATTGTATCTCGCGCGCGGAAGACAAATGCTGCGGCCCGCAGGCGGTCGCGGACGCGCGCGGCGTTGCCCATTCGTTAGGCTTTCCCCATTACGTTGTCGATGAGGCCGATCAATTCGAGCGCCTCGTGATCGACTATTTTTCGAGCGAATACCAGGCTGGCCGGACGCCGAACCCCTGCGTGATGTGCAACGAAAAACTGAAGTTCGGCAATCTTTGGAACAAAGCGCAGGCGCTTGGTTGCGATTATATCGCTACGGGTCACTACGCGATCATCGAACATCACGAGGACCGCGCGGTCCTGCGAAAGGGAATCGATCCACGGAAGGACCAGTCGTATTTCATGTTCAGTCTGCGTCAGCCGCAATTGCGCCGCGCTTTGACGCCACTCGGCGGAATGTCGAAGCCGGCCATCCGCGAAATCGCGCGGTCGTTAGGCCTGAAGGTCGCCGATAAAGCCGATAGCCAGGAGATTTGTTTCGTGCCCGGGACCGATTACAAGGCGTTTCTCCGTTCCCATCTCGCCGAGGAAGAATTTCATCCCGGCGGCATCTACGATCTGGCGGGAAATTTTCTCGGTGCACATGAAGGCATCGAAATGTTCACGATCGGACAGCGGAAAGGTTTGCCCGGCGGCTCCGCCCAACCGCGCTACGTCGTCGATCTCGATCCGGCCACGAACCGCGTTCTGGTCGGCTCGGCGGAAGATCTCGTCTCCGACGATTTCGAGATCGATCGCGTGAATTGGATCGATCAGATCGGGAACAATTTCGAAGCGACGGTGAAGATTCGTTACAGTCATCCCGGAACGCGGGCGACGGTTACGGCGCTGGAAAACGGACGTGCGCGCATTCAACTGCACGAGCCGCAAAAAGCCGTTACGCCGGGACAGGCCGCTGTTATTTACAACGGCGATGTCGTGGTCGGCGGCGGATGGATTTGCCGAGCGGCGGTGCTGCAACCCGCCTGATCGAATGGCGGACGAAATCATTCTCGCGCTCTGCACCTTTCCTGATGCCGAGACGGCGCGGAGGATCGCGCGCGAGTTGGTCGATCTTCGGCTCGCGGCCTGTGGCAACGTCCTTCCGCAAATTCATTCGATCTATCGCTGGCAGGGAAAAATCGAATCAGCCGATGAAGCGCTCGGCATTTTCAAATTGCCGGCTAGTCGTTACGCCGAATTCGAAACGAAACTTCGCGTGCTCCATCCTTACGAAGTTCCCGAGATCATTTCCTGCGCAATCGATCGCGGCCTCCCGGAATATCTACGCTGGGTTGCGGAGAGCTGCTCGTGAACGCAGCGCGAAAATCGCCGCCCCAATCGCATTTGCGACCGCCGTCACCGCGATAATTTTCGCGGCGAAGATCAATTTGCTCGGCACCTCGATGATTGGATAGACGGTGAAAAAAATCGCTGCGAGCGAAACCAGGAAGCCGCTGGCAGCGGCGATCCGCAACCAAATATTCGCGCCCGAACGAATCGCGCCGGCGCCGATGAGCGGAATCGCAAACAGCATGGCGTAGACGATCCCGTAGAAAACGTTCGAGGCGTTGTCTACCAATTGAAACGCTTCCTGAATTCCGGCGCCGATCTGACTGGCGATCGCAAACGTCAGGGTCAACGCGCCGACGAAAATAACGGAGTTGATCGGCGTTTTATATTTGGGATGCAGTCGCGAGAACCACGCGGGCAATAAACGGTCCCAACCGGCCACCATCGGTAAACGCGAGCTGCCGGTCACGTGGACGCTGGTCGAAGCGATCGTCCGCACTGTCATCAGCACGATCGCGATGGATGCGATGGCGCTGGCGATGGGAAAAAAGCGAAGACCCAGACGCAAGGTTTGGGGCACGGGCCCGATGAGATCGATTGGTTTGTCGCCGATGAACGCGAGGACTGAGCCGGTGCCGAGAATGAACGCGAGCGCGATGACCGGCGATGCAATCAGGACCGAGCGGCCGATGTCGCGCCCCGGCGATCGCGTTTCGCCGGCGAGGATGGCCACGTATTCGAATCCGCTCAGAGCGCCAACCGCGAGTTTGGTAAAAATGTTGAAACAATAGAAGATCGACATCGTCGGCGCGGCGAGAACGAGCGGGTGATATTCCTTGAGGTCACCGCGCATGAACGCGACGAACGGAAGCGCAATGAGCGACGCGTAAACCGCGAGCATGGCGAAGCCGCCGACATTGTGGACCCATTTGCCTAACGAAAGACCACGCACGGCGGTGGTCCCGAGCCCTACGACCAGCGCGCAGCTGATGAGCGACACGCACCATTTACTGTCCGGCATCCACGCGGCACTGTCGCCGATCGCGTAGGAAATATTCGTGGTCACGAACATTCCGCCGAGCGTGATCACCATGATCGACAGCAGCCACAAGTTCCAGGCGACCATGAAGCCGGCGAATTCGTTGAAGGCGAGTTTGGCCCATTGGTAAATGCCGCCTTCGAGCGGCATGATTCGGCTCAGGTAAATGACAACCGCGGCCTGCGGAATGTAAAAAAGCAAAATCGCGAGCAGCCAAAAGAACAGATGGGCCTGGCCGAGTTTCGCGGCGGTGCCGACCCAGCTCGAGCCGACGACGAAAAGAATTTGCGTGAGCGCGAGATCCCAAAGTCCCAGCGGCTTTTTTAGAGAAGCGCTTTGCGCTTCAACGTCCTGTTCCTTGCGGTTCGTTTCGGTCATCACCCGCCGCCTCCTATCGCGAAATTCGCGATGCCTCTCAACCCATAAAGCGCCATGGAGGCAGCAGCCCTAGCGTTTCCGTGAGTTCTTGCGGGCCATTTCCCAATCTGCGATCATCTACCTAGCGTAGTGTTGAACACGATTTCTCGAATAGAGGGCCCCTTTGACCAGCGCGATTCTCTCAATAATATTCACCTCGGGGTTCGTTGCCATAACCCTTGGATTCGCTTTTCATTACTGGCAACAGGCAAACTACAAGATCGCTCTTGGATGGTCGCTCGCGATGGTTTTGTCTCTCGCTGCGGGCTCATTCTTTTTCTATCTCAGTAACCGCATAGCCCCGACTGCTGCTTCCGACAGGCGCGCCCGAATAGTTGTAACCGGAATAACCGGAGTTCCAGTACCGGGCTCGGTGATAAATGGTTTGATGGTTCACTTCACTAATCGCGGCAAGATGCCCGCAAAAAGATGCAGCTTTCTTGGACAGATGCAGATGGTCTCGCGAGGTAACCTTCTCACACCATTCCCGGATACAACTCCAGCGGGTTCAAGTGTGGCCCTCGTTGAGCCCAATGACCTAATGACCGCTGGTTTCGGCAGGTTTGGTCGTTACACATTCACCGAAGAGGATTTTGAAAGCTTCAAGACTGGAGACACAATCCTCTACGTTCGCGGCAAATTCCGCTACGAGGATTTCCCGGGATGTAGCCACTGGACCACTTTCGCTTATCGCCTTCGAAAAGATCTCGTTTGGGAGATTGA
>DATILK010000210.1:0-2205 GCA_035476555.1 Chthoniobacterales bacterium
GCGTGGTAGCGCCCGCGAAAAGCGCTCGTTTTTTCCAGTGGAAGAATATCGGTCGGTTGTTCAACCACGCAGAGCAACTCGTTCGACCGCGAATCGTCGCGGCAAATTTCGCAAAGCTCGTCCGTTGCGAAAAAGCCACAAAGTTTACACGGATGAATCTGGGCGCGCGTTTTTGAAATCGCGGCCGCGATTTGTTCCGGCTGCTCGTGACGTGATTGGACCATCCAGAGGGCAATGCGCTCGGCCGAGCGCGGCCCGACGCCCGGCATTTGCCGTAATTGCGTGATCAAGTCACGAAGCGCCTCTGGATACTCGGTCCTTTTCAAAACTCGGATCGGCCAGTCCGACTCGGACCGGCTATTGCGCCGGGGATTCCATTAAATGCAGCGCGAGCGGCTCGAGGCGGCGCAGGTAAAGATTGAGCGGTGCATCTTCCTCGTGGTTCGGTCCGCGCGCCTTTTGGAATTCGCTATAGGCCTCGGCCCAGCGTTGTTCGCGGTAGAGCACGACGCCGTTCCAAAACGAATCGCGTCGCGCTACTAACTCGCTCGGCGCGTCGGCGGTAAAGGCAAGTGGCTCGTAAATTTCATGTCGCTCCTGCGCATTAACGCCGCTGAGAAAATCGATCGGGCGCGCAACAATGGCGTTGTTGGCCAACTCAAAGGTGCGCGGCCCGATCAGTATCCGCGAGCCGTAAAAGCGATTGGCAACGCAAAAGCGTCGGGCTAACTCAATCGGCTCGCCCAGAACAAAAATGTCCTGCTTTTCCTCTGTGGGCGCAGTAATCATCGAGCCGGAACTGACGCCCACATGCGCGCCGGCAGCGGCGTTCTGGCCGTTGCTGCCGCTTGAGTTCTCCGCGAACGTGCGCGCCAGATCGAAGGCGGCGCGCACCGCTTTCTCGGCGTGATCGTTCAGCGCCCCTGGGAATCCAAACACGGCAACGACCCCTTCGCCATCGGCGGCATGCAAGTAAGCGCCGGCCTCGCGCAACAGTTCAGCCGCGCGCGCGGTGAATTTTTCGCTGGCCTTCGCCACCACACCGGGCTCGTCGGTGTCAGCGAGATCGTATTTATTGGCCAAATCGCACACGACCACGCTGGTTTCGAAAGTGCGTGCACCGCCGTCGAATTCCACTTCGCCGGAGCGTAAACGCGAAATTTGCGCCGGCGAAAGTTTGCCATTGAACAGCGACAGGGGAATGCCGGCACGTTTGCGTCCCGCGATCGCAAGGTAAGTCAACCCGACGCCGTAACTGAGAACGACAGCCAGGATGCAGGGCAGCGGAGCAAAGAAAATGTGGTAGAGCGACAAAACCCAGGCAAATGTCAGAAGCTCAAGAATTGCCGCGAGAATGAGTACGGCGATGCGGTGCCTGCGGGCGCTCGTTATCGTAATCCATGCCGTAGCGAAACCGAGGAGTGGGGTCAGGCTGTATTGCCAAATGTTGCTGAGATCGCGCTCCGGACCGTTCAATTTCACCATCCAGTTTTTGAGCGGCAGCTCAAGCCCCGCGAACCATCCGGTCGCGTGCGAAATACTGGCCACTGCCGCAACCGCGACCGCGATGATTAAAGCAAAAAGAAGCGAGCGTTTCATGCTTCGTTGGTTCGGCCTGCCGGATAATAGGATTGCACCACCAAATCGCTAAGAAATTTGTCCGGCGCGTCCACCGCTGAAAGTGGCAGGGTAAACTTGTTCTGTCCGGAATTTTTGCGCACCAGATTCAATCCAAAATGAAAATCGCGAAACAGGTGCGCCGCCAAATCCGCCATCGACATTTTTTCAGTCTGCGCCCGTTCGACCAGCCGGCGTCGCGCCGCGTCCTCAAACGCGATCTCGAGATCATGCTGCCGGCGGAATGATTCGGTGAAGACATCGATCTGCTGGTCGAGCGCGACCACTTCATGTTTGTGACCTTCCGCCAACAGGCGATCCAAAACGCGTTTCGGTTCGTGCACTAATTCGGCTGTCACCCGCAGTTGGCTGATACCGGAGCCGGCGAGATAAAATTTGAAATCGCGAAAGAGTTTTTCCCATACCGTCAACAAGCCGCGCGCGCCAGTTTTCTCCCTCGCCCCAGCCTGCGCCATTAATCGCAGCGCCTCATCTTCGAAACTGATGGCGATACCGTAAGCACGAAAGGCGCGCTCGTATTGCCGGAGCAAACTACCTTCCGAATACTTCATGATGCTAAAGAGATCA
>DATILK010000211.1:0-4023 GCA_035476555.1 Chthoniobacterales bacterium
AATGCGCGCGCCGGCGAAACCTGAAGCTCACCGACGGCACCGAGGTGCGGCTTTTCAAAAACAACACCGATTTCGCGGGACACAGTTACGGGTGCCACGACAATTATTTGATTCGCCGCGACCTTCCGTGGGACGAACTGGTGGCCGGAGTGTTGCCGTTCCTGATCACCCGGCAAATTTTCGCGGGCGCGGGTAAGATCGGGATCGAAGCGGAAAGCGCCGGAGCGCAGCCGGGCGCGTTCCAGATTTCGCAGCGGGCTGATTTTTTCCAGACGCTGGTAAGCATCGACACCATGAACAAGCGGCCGCTCGTCAACACGCGCGATGAGCCGCACGCCGATCCGAGCCGGTACCGTCGGTTCCACGTTATCATCGGCGATTCGAACATGAGCGAATGGGCGACGGCTTTGAAGATCGGGACGACCGCGCTGGTGCTCGAATTGATCGGGCGCGGAAAAGCGCCGCAGCTTGAGATCGCGCAGCCGGTGAACGCGACGAAATCGATCAGCCGCGATCAGGATTACGACTGGGTCATCGAGCTGGGCGACGGCCGCAAGATTTCCGCGATCGACATTCAGCGGCTCTACCTGAAAGCCGCGGAACGCGAGCACGCGGGCGACTCGGAAAATTCGTGGTTGCTTCGCGAATGGGAGAACGTGCTCAACGATCTCGAACGCGATGTCGCCGCAACGGCCAATCGGGTGGATTGGGCCGCTAAGAAATTTCTGCTCTCGTCATTTCGCGAGGAAGAAAAATTGGCGTGGAGCGATCCGTGGCTGCAAGCGATCGATCTGGAGTATCACAACATCCAGCCGGACCAGGGACTGTTTTACGAACTGCAACGCCAGGGTTCGATGCAAAGTCTCGTCAGCGAAAAGGAAATCAAAGACGCGATTTTTTCGCCGCCGGAAACGACCCGCGCCTGGTTCCGCGGCCGCTCCGTCGCGCGTTTCAATCACGCGATCAGTTCCATTCAATGGGACGAGATCGCGTTTACTGATGGAAGGAAGTCACGCGTAGTTGCTTTACCCGAACCGGCGAGTGACGAACGGCTGGAGAAATTAAATGATCTCGTGAACGCCGAAAACGAATTCGACGAATTCTTTCGCGCGATTGCAGGTAGGGGCGATTGAGGTCAATCGCCCCTACCTACGACCACGTGATCAAACGCAGCTCGTGCGTTTGCATGAGATGCGGATGCACCGGAACGACGCGGACGCTGAAACCGTAGGTGCCGCTGTCGGATGTGGGCACCTGGCCTTGATAGGTATAGTTTCCCTCGCCTTCCGCGGGCGTGCTGCCGTCGAGAACTGTCACCGTCGGATTTTTGATCCCGCCGTTGTCCGCTTCGCCGTAATACGCTTCGACTCGAACGTGATCGGGACTGACCGCGCCGAGATGAACGCGCGCGGAAATTTGGAGCGCTTCGCCGACTTGAATATTCTGGCGATCCGCGTTGCCGACCTGAACATCGAGGATGCTGACCTGCGGCCAGTCCTTGCGCATTTTCGCTTTCCATTGGCTGAGCGTCGTCGCGGCGGCGCAACCATCGCGGCCAAATTCCTGGTGCGCTTTCGCGGCGGGAATGTAGAGCCGCTCGGTGTATTCCTGCACCATCCGGTGCGTATTGAAAACCGGCGTGACGGTGCGGATTGACTCGCGCATCAACTGTAACCAGGCGAGCGGCAACTTCCCATCGGGTTTCGCGTAATAGAGCGGAATGATTTGGTTTTCGAGAAGCTGATACAGACTGCTCGCGTCCACTTCACTTTGGAAATCTACGGTGCCGCCTTTGATCTCGGAGCCGATCGCCCAGCCGTTGTTGCCGTTGAAACTTTCGCACCACCAGCCGTCGAGCACGCTTAAATTCAGTCCGCCGTTCGGCGGCAATTTCATTCCGCTCGTGCCGCTGGCTTCGAGCGGGCGCAACGGATTGTTCAGCCAAAGATCGACGCCCTGCACGAGACGCCGCGCGATGTAGGTGTCGTAATCTTCGACGAACACCATCCGATTTTCGAAGCCGTGTTGCCGGCTGAATTTGTAAACCTGCTGGATCAGCGCCTTGCCGCCTTCGTCCTGCGGATGCGATTTGCCGGCAAAGATGAATTGCACCGGGCGGGTCTCGTCGTTCAACAAACGCTTGAGCCGCTCCTGATCGCTGAACAAAAGCGCGCCGCGCTTGTAAGTCGCGAACCGGCGCGCGAAACCGATCGTGAGAATTTCGGGATCGAGAATGCGATTCACGCTGCGGATCGATTCCGGCGATTCGCCCGCGCGCTCCCGCGCGGCGCGCACACGATCGCGGACGAATTCGATCAGGCGCAGTTTCAGTTTCTGATGTGTTTCCCAGAGCTGCGCGCCAGGGATGTCGGTCACCCGGCGCCAGAAATCGGCGTTGGTAAGATTTTCTTCCCAATCACCAAGATACTTTTCGTAGAGCGCGGAGAACTCCGGCGCCATCCACGTTTTTGTGTGAACGCCGTTGGTGATGCTCGTGATCGGAACTTCGTGGCCGGGGACTCCGGCCCAAACGTCTTTCCAAAGCGAGCGACTGACTTCGCCATGCAATTTACTGACGCCATTGGAATGCCGGCTGGCGCGCAACGCGAGCACCGTCATGCTGAAAGCGTCCAGCGGATTCATACTCGCCTGGCCGAACCGGAACAATTCGTCGAAGGAAAGCCCGAGCTCGCCGGCGAAGTCACCGAAGTAGCGTTTCATCATCTCGCGCGGAAACGCGTCGTTGCCGGCCGGCACCGGCGTGTGCGTCGTGAAAACATTGGCGGACGCGACAAGCTGGAGCGCGGAATAAAAATCGAGGCCCTTCTCGGCGACGTGAAGGCGAATGCGCTCGAGCGCGAGGAAGGCGGAGTGGCCTTCGTTCATGTGGAAAACTTCGGCGTCGATCCCGAGCGCCGTCAGCACTTTCACGCCACCGATCCCGAGCACGATTTCCTGCCGCATCCGCATTTCGAGATCGCCGCCATAAAGCTCGGCGGTGATGCGGCGATCTTCCGCATTGTTCTCGGCGATGTCGGTATCGAGCAGGTATAGATTCACGCGGCCGACGTTGAGCTGCCAGACTTTTGCCCCCACTTCGCGGTCGAGAATGCGGACCGCGATGAGCAGGTTCTTATCGCCCTGCCGCACTTCGCGGATCGGGAGGTGATGAAAATTCTGGTTCAGGCTGATCGCGTGCTGGACGCCATCCTTGTCGATCTCCTGTTTGAAATAGCCGTGGCGATAGAGCAATCCGATCGCGACAAAATTCAGATCGAGATCGCTGGCGGACTTGCAATGGTCGCCCGCGAGAATGCCGAGGCCGCCGGAATAATTCGGGATCGATTCGTGGAAACCAAACTCGGCGGAAAAATACGCGACCGGTTTTTCGATGGCGCGCCCGTTCCCGGTTTTTCCGTAGGTGTCTCTGCGCGCCAGATAATCTCGATAGGCGTCGTGCACTTCTTTCAGCTCGCGCAGGAAATTTTTATCCTGCGCGACTTCGACAAGCCGCGCCTGGCGGGAAAGCTGGAGCATCCGCACCGGATTATGGTTGGTGCGATTCCACAGTTCGGGATCGAGGTGGCGAAATAGACGACGGGCCGAAGGCTCCCATGTCCACCAGAGATTAAAGACCATTTCCCGGAGCGGCTCGAGCGCCGCCGGCAAAGTCGGGATCACGTTATACGTGTGATAGGTCGGCATTGGAGAAGCCCGAATCTGGCAGCAAAAATTTTAGCATCAAGCATTCCATAGGTTCGCCCCCGGCGAACCATCGTGCTAAACGCGCGCGCGCTTCGCTTGTGGACTCATCAACAAACCAAGCGCGACGCCAGTCGCCAGCCCGCTAAGATGCGCCGCCATGCTGATCTGCGGCGTCGAAAGATCGAACGCGGTTTGGATCGCGACGATCAGGACGATGTTTTTCAAGCGCCGGCCGGCGAACGCCTCGGTGCGATGGCGCACGAGATAGCCGGCCCAGACGCCGACCATCCCCATCACGCAACCGGAAGCGCCGACCAG
>DATILK010000212.1:0-6573 GCA_035476555.1 Chthoniobacterales bacterium
CAGGCGGACCGAACTCCGCTGGTCATCCTGGCGGGGCATGAATACGGGACAGGGTCGAGCCGCGATTGGGCGGCGAAGGGGACGCGGCTGCTCGGAGTGAAAGCGGTGGTGGCGGCGAGTTTCGAGCGGATTCATCGATCGAATCTCGTCGGCATGGGTGTGTTGCCGCTGCAATTTGTGGACGGCACAAATGCGCAGACGCTGGGCCTGGATGGATCCGAGACTTACGGGATCACCGGTTTGTCGGACGCGATCGAGCCAGGGCAGGTGGTTACGCTCGAGATCACGCGTAAGGACGGCAAACGAGAGGCCGTTCCCGTGAAGCTGCGGATCGATACACCGATCGAGATCGATTATTACCGTCACGGCGGCATTCTGCCGTTCGTCCTGCGCGAGTTGATGGCGCGGAATTAATTAAATCGGCTCGCGATTGCGCTTGTGCACCTGAATCGGTGAACCCTCCGCAATGAAACCGGAAACCGGCGGCGTCGCGAGTGTGTCGACGAACTGCGGGCCGTAGAGCGTCGCGATATCCGCATCGAACTTGATTGTCTCCGCTGTCCACAAACGCCAGCGCGGATGTTCGACACGATATTCGCTGCAGCCGTCGCGTCGCGCTGTGTAACCCCAGTAATGTTCGATGATGAATTCCTCATGCGAACCATTGCCTGCGCTTTGCGGCTCGCCGCTTGCCGTCATTGCCAGCGTTTCCCAGCGCCGGCCGCGTCGCCATTGATATTCGGCGAACACGCGGCCGTCTCTGTGTTCGAGCGCGTGGCGCATCGGTAACGCAAGATAAGGCTCGCCATAAAATATGCGGGCGATGAGGGCGATCGCGCGCCGCGGCACCAGCTCACGCACGAAAACAACGCCGCGTCGCCATTCGTTCGCGCTTTTTCGGCGCACGTAAAAGCGCAGGTTCACTTCCTCGAAATCGCGATGAAGCGGGATCGGTAAACCGATGACGCGCGTATCGAGAAAAAGAAAACCGACAACGCTAACGAATGTCTGGCCGTCGTGGAAATCCAGTTCGGTTTCGCTCGGAACGAGAGGCTGAAGAATTTTCGGATCGATCGCGAAGTTGAGCATCGCGAGGTAACGCCAGTTCGCGGTCAGAAACGGTTTCAGCACGACGCAGTGTAGCGTCGGCTATCCTCAGCGAAAATGCCGGCTGCGATTAGCGCAGCAGTTTTTCCAGAGCCGGATCGGGCTCGGCGCCGAGCGACGTCGCTTTTACGTAATGCAACTTCGCCTGCTCCTTGGAGGGTGGTTGACTAGTCGCATAAACGACCGCCAGATTGAAATGCGCGTCGGCGTAATCAGGATTCACCGCGAGCGCGTCGAGCATTTCTTTCTCCGCCGCTTCCTGCCAGCCTTTCTGGCTCGCAGTGATGCCGAGATAATTATGCGCCGTGGCGCTCTTCGGATTGATGCCGAGCGCCGTCGTCAGCTCGGTGATCGCATCATCGAATTTACTCTGCCGATAATAAACAATCCCGAGCGTGGTGTGCGCGAATTCATCTTTCGGCGATAGCGCGACGGCTTTCTTCAAAGTCAGCTCCGCCGCTTTCCATTTTCCGGTGCGGAAATAAACAACGCCAAGATTGCAGAGTGAATAGAGATTGTTCGGCACTTTGGTCAGGAGTTCCTGATACTGCTTTTCCGCGGCGCGATATTTTCCCTTCTCGAAATTGTCCTTCGCGTCGCGGGCCAGCGGGGCGAGCTCATCCGGAACGGCGGGCGCTGTGGTTTGCACGGTTGGACCAGTCGGCGGTTTGGTCGGACCATTTTTTGCCATCGCAAACGTGCCCGAGGACGACGCCGGGTTCACGTCGGAGACCGCCACGACCGGCTGCCGCAACAACGCCAGTTCGGCGTCCGTTAATTTCGTGACCGGTTGCGCCAGCAATTCGATTTGCTGATTCAAGGTGTCGGATTTGATCTGGAGTTTTTCGAATTCGGCCAGCATCAATTTCTTGGCCTGTTCGCGGCGCGCTTCCTCCTGCCGTTCGCGCAACACGATCTTGCGCAGCATGTCGTTCTCCTTCACCAGCCGCGCCGTTTCTTCCGGGTTGCCGCCGGTCAGCTTTGCTTTCTCGAGTTCGTTGCTCGCTTCCTGCAATTGCGAGCGCAAATCGGCGACGGTCACTTCAAATTCCTTGTTCTGCTGTTGGCTCGCGGCCAGTTGCTCGCGCAATTGCTCGACCTGGCGCTTCACGTCGGCAACTTCTTGTTCCTTCTTCGGCTTGTCGGCGGTGATCTCGCGCACATTCTTTTCCGCGATAGCGAGCTTCGTCTTCAAATCGGTATTTTCGGTGACGAGAACCTGGACGCGTTCCTGCGCCTGCTTCGACGTCTTCAAGTCAGCCAGCAATTGATTCCGCTCCTTGGTCACGGCGGTGACCTTCGCGCTCTCCGCGTCCTTTTCCTTCTCGGCCGCGACGCGTCCCTTTTCCGCCGACGCCAGCGCTTTCTTCAACTGCGCAATTTCGCCACGCAACGCTTCCTGCTTCTTCGAATCCTGTTTGTCGCTGCCCGCAATTTTCTTCAGCGAATCTTCCGCCTGGGCGAGCTGGGTTCGCGCTTCTTGTTCGGCGCCCTTGGTCTTTTCGATTTCCTTCTGCGCCTGTTCCAGCTTCGTGTTCGTCTCCTGCAGTTTGCCGTTCAACGAATCCTTTTCTTTCGCAACCGCGTTGAATTGGCTGCGCGATTTCTCCAGCTCGGCCTGCAACTGGTCGACTTTGTCCTGCAATTTTTTCGTCGCCTCTTTGATCACCGCATCGCTCGCTACCGAAGCACTCGGCTGGCTAACCGGAGCTGGTACGGGGGCCGGCGGCGGCGCCTGGTTCTGGACGAGGGGAGGTTTGGTGATCGGGACCGTCGAATCAGGCGGGCCGGGTTTCGTCGGCAACATCGGAGGGTTCGAGGCGGTCGGCGGCGGATTGGAAGCGGCGGCGAGATCCTTTTGGTTCCCGAGTTTGCTCTGCACGCGGACAATATTTTCGCTGATCTTGCGGCTGCGATAATCGACGATGGCCGGCTGCCAATCGGCGTGCGTCTTTTTCAATTCCTCGAGCAGACTGCCGGCAAACCGAAATTTCGAGAGCGCTGCCTGGAGCTGGTTATCGTGCTCGAGTTTTTCGCCCTGTTGCGAAGTCATGTAAGCCTTGAGGAAGACCTCGCTCGGATCGTCTGCTTGCGCGACGAGCCGGGCGGGCGCGAGCGCAAGAGAAAAACCGGCGAGCAAAATCAGCCCGACTTTTTTCATGCTTTGGAGAAGCCCCAGATTACTCATGTGTGTGGTTGAGTTGCAACGCCCGAGAACGCTGCGCTCTCTTCTAGAGCGGACGGCGTGCCAATCGCGAGCCGGTTTCCCGTTTGCAAAGGCAGCTTGAAAAACTAGAATGCTCACCCTCTGTTGGTGACCGTAGCTCAATGGTAGAGCTCCAGATTGTGGTTCTGGCTGTTGCGGGTTCGAGTCCCGTCGGTCACCCGCCGCTGGCCATGGCACATCCGTTGCTTAAGAACGGTTCCATGCTCAACCCAGCTGTCCTCGACCGCCTGAATACGAAACCTCATCACGCGGAATTTTGGCTGAGTCTTTTGAATAATGAGGCGCTCCAAGATTGCGACGATCTCGAGAAGCTCGTGATCGGCTGCGAGATCATCGCCGCGCTCGATGCGGTTGATCTGCTGGCCGCCTAAAAGTAACAAACCAGTTACTTTTGCCGAATCGCGGAAGCCCAGCGGTTCCTTACCATTTTGTCAGGCGTCGATCGTCCTCGTGACTTTGACGCCGCTGAAACGCCCTTAACGTCCCCGAAACAATCATGCGCATTCTTGTCGTAGAAGATGAAGTCCGTCTCGGCCGCCACGTCGCGTCGGCGCTGACCGAAGCCGGCCACGATCCGATCGTAATTCACGATGGCGAGACGGCGCTGGGCGAAGCGGAACGGGCGCCGTTCGATCTCGTCGTCCTCGACGTGGGTTTGCCCGGCATGGATGGATTCCAAGTCTTGAAAAAAATGCGCGCGAAAAACATGGCGCACAGGGTCCTGATGCTCACGGCCCGCGGCGAATTGAACGATCGCGTGACCGGCCTGCAACTCGGCGCGGACGATTATCTTGCCAAACCATTCGCGATGCAGGAACTCGTCGCCCGCATCCGCGCGTTGGGCCGCCGGTACGCCGAGGAACCGGAAATGGTTTTGCGCGCCGGCGATCTCACCTTGAATCTCGCCAACCATGACGTCCATCGGGGCGATCGCCACATCGAGCTTTCCACTCGCGAACTTACGTTGCTCAAGGTCCTGATGCGCGAACCGGGACGCGTCTTCACCCGCACTGAGCTTTGCGAGCGCGTCTGGGAACGCGAACACGAATACGACATGAAGCTGGTGGAAGTTTTCATCGGGCGCCTCAGGAAAAAAATTGGCAACCCGCCGCTGATCCACACCGTCCGGCACGTCGGTTACACGATTCGCGAAGCCGACTCGGAATGAAACGCTGGCCGCTGCGCTGGAAGCTCGCCCTGTACGCGGCGACGCTCGCAATTGTCGCGACGGTCGCTGGCGCGGCGACAACGTGGACAGTTATTCTCTCGATCGATCCCGAGATGAAGCAGGTCGACCGGATCGAGCGCGACATTCTTTTTGGAATGCTCGGGGCGATTCCGACCGTGCTGATTGTGATCGCGATCGGCGGCCGGTGGGTAGCGCGGCAGGCGCTGGCCCCGGTGGAAAAAATCAGTCAGGCCGCTGCCCGCATCACGGTGCAGAATCTCGATCAACGGCTGCCGATGCCGACCGCGTCCGACGAGATCGCGGAATTGATTGGCGTCATGAATCAAACGCTGGATCGATTGCAGCGCAGCTTCGAGCAATCAGTTCGTTTTTCCGCGGAAGCGTCGCATCATTTGAAAACGCCGATCTCGGTGTTGCGCGCCGGCATTGAAGAAATCCTCACCGACCCGGACACTCCCGCAAAACAGCAGACGCGCGCCGATGCGTTGCTCCACCAAGTCCATCAACTCACTTCCATCGCCGAAAATCTTCTTCTCCTCGCGCGAGCGGATGCCGGCCGGCTCGAGCTTCACCACGAACCATTCGATTTGAGCGAGGTGCTCCGCGGAATGTGCGACGACGCCAGCGCAATGGCCGAAGCAGAAGGCCTGGAAGTGGAAGCGAAACTGCCGCCGGAATTACCCGTGGTCGGCGATCGGCGCGCCATTTCGCTGATCGTGCAAAACCTCCTCGAAAACGCGATCAAGTATAATCAGCGCGACGGTTGCATTTGCATCTACGCCAAGGCCGTTAACGGCGACGCCGAAGTAATCGTTCGAAATAACGGCGATGGGATCCCACGCGAGCGCGCCGCCGACATCTTCGAGCGCTTTTATCGCGCTCGTTCCGACGCGCGAATTCCGGGACAAGGTCTTGGACTCTCCGTCGCGGGCGAATTAGCGAAGGCTCACCACGCCAGGCTCGAATTGGTCCGATCCGATCGCGAATGGACCGAGTTCCGTCTCTTGCTGCCAATCAAAAAGGGAAAATCCTCATAAGGCGCCGGCAATCTTTTCGCACCGCTCGAGCAGCCGCGGCGCTTCCATTCGTTCCGCCCACTCCGCGAAGGCGGGCGTCGGACCGCGCCAGCGCAGCGTCCCGACAGATTTGAAGAGAGGCGCATCGGTGCGCAATGTCGCGAGCTTCTTGAAGAGCAGCGCCAGCTCGCGCTGTTCGCGAAGAATATCCGGCGGGAAGTTTTCGATCGGTCCGTATTCGCTCAAAAGCCGCGCGGCATTCTTGAGACCAATCCCAGGAATTCCGGGATAGCCGTCAGCTGCGTCGCCAACGAGCGCGAGCAGATCCGGAATGAGCGGCGGATCGACGCCGAACTTCTCGCGTATCCCGGCAGCGTCGCGAATGATTTTCCGGCGGCCGTCAATTTGGACCACGCGCGTTCCGCGAACGCACTGCGCCAGATCCTTGTCCGGCGTCCAGATCGCAACTTTTTGGACGCGTTTATCCGCCGCCGCAATATGCGCCGCCGAAGCGAGCGCATCGTCGGCTTCGAGCTCGACCATTGGCCACACGACGACGCCCATCGCAACGAGCGCTTCCTCGAGCGGATGAAATTGCGCGAACAACCCGCGCTCAATGCCGGCGCCCGTTTTGTAGTCCGGCCAAAGCGAATTGCGAAACGATTCAATTACGTGATCCGTGGCGACGCCGAGGTACGTGTCCCCATTCTCGATCATCTGGAGCACGGTCTGCGCGACACCGACCACCGCGCCATAGGGCCGATCCTTGCCTTTGCTGAACCGGCGCAGCCCGTAGAAGTGACGGAAGAGCTCGTAAGTGCCGTCGATGAGGTGAACGATCATTTCCCAAAGCAGTTTGGCGCGTGCGAAGGGTTGCGGCGAGAGTAGATCAACAGCGTATGGATGTTCGTCGTGCCATCCTCCTCGTCGTCGCAGGCATCATCAGCGCATCTTGCTCTGAGAAGTCTGCGCCTAATCGAGAGAAGTCTTTGGATGCGAAGCGCGAGCCCGACTCGGCGGTTGCGAAAGACCAC